>JAZSKI010000060.1:0-16570 GCA_045534775.1 Clostridia bacterium
GGAAATAGTTGCCGCCCATAACATAAATTACAGCTGATGTATTACCCGAGGCTTTAACTAAGTCCAGAGCTGTACCTATAGTATCAACAGGTGCATTTATGGTACCTGCAGCGGTTTTGCTTCCGCGGGTAGATACATAAACAGCCTGGTCTGCTGCGCTTACTGTCATAGCAGTTGAGATAACTGTCATGCAAAGTGCAAGCAATAATGATATTGTCTTTTTCATTTTCATTCTATTTTACCCTCATTTCTTAATATATTTTTCTGCGGAGGGTTACCTGCCGCTGACGGTAAATTACGGATTTACCATTTCCATAGCCTCGTCGAGAGGAGCATAGGTTGAGCTGTTCCAGATAAAGCATTTTGCAAAATAGCCGCTGCCTGCGTTTACATCGGGATTTGCAAAACCGATTGCATCGTGGCTTGCGCTATAGCTTGTTAAGGCAATATCCCTTGTCTGCACGCCAATAAGCTTGCCATAGTTGTCGTACATTGCAAACACCAGCTTACTGGGAGTATTCTTTGAAGACAGGTTGATTGCTTCGTATTCAACGCCTATATTTTCTCTGTTAAAGTCCATAATTGTGTTACCGTCTATAGCAGCTGCATCCTGGAATCTGCCTCTGAGGAGTACAGAATTTGCAACTGTACCGGGATCAGTCTTTAGAATAACCTCAGTTACACCCACTGCATTATATATTCTGAAATACTGATAGCTGTTACCTGCTACGAAACCTGCGTAGTTTACGCCGTCATTGGAAGCGAGTATAGATGCGCCTGTGCCGCCTTCAACAGCATATTCTTTAATTGTATAAGCCTTGTCAAATTTGAAGGAAACTGTTGAAGCTTTGCCTGTATAAGCTGTTGCAATATTACCGTCAAACATAGCCTTAGCTAATTCTCTGTCATCATCTGAAGGCTCGATGATATTTCCCATAGGTGCTATGTTAACATAATTTTCCATGCTTGTATCAACCTCAGCCCATACGCGGATTTCAGCTATTGACATACCGGAAACTTTATCTGTGTCATGTCCTACCATAATGTATCTCTTGGAAAGACCGCTGGGAATGGGGAAGCTGTAGGTTGTCTGAGCTGTAAGAGACGCAGAATAATCCTCTACACGACCTAACTGTACGATACTGCCGTTATTATATCCGTTTGTAAGGTGAGCACCTCTCCAGAAGTAACCGTACTGAGGATATTCTGTATAATATTCACCATTTCCGTCTGAAGCCCATACCGTGTAGTTAACACCGTACCCACCAAATGTCCAGGCATTGGAACCAACTGTTACAATATCAACAGATTTTAAATCATATTTTGCATAATCCTCACCTAAGTCTACTACAAATAAGGGTGTGTAGTCAGCATCAAACTCAGCTGCAGGGAATGACCATGTATATGTGCTTAAGTTACCATCGTTCATGGCTGTGGAATCACCTGCACCGTACAAAGGATTACTGCCGTAAGATGCTTTACCTATAGCTACGTTCTTGGAATCAGCTGTAATTAAAACCTGTGAACCGAAGATTCTTACTTCAGATAAAGATACGAGTCCGGCTACGGCGTCAGGACCGATAAGAATATATCTTTTGTTGGGGTTAGTAACCTCCAGAGAGAAGGTTTCCTGTGCTGTTCCTGAAGGTACTGCTGTTGAACCAAGCTCTACTGCACCATATTCTGCCAGCTGAGCATCGGAAATTATTACTAAGCCGTCATCGTTTGTATAGTAGTTATCTGCAGCCCATACCTTATAGCCGTAATTCTGCTTAACATCTACATTACCGTGAGATACGATTTCAATTTCTTCAAGAATTACATCACCATAGCCTGTGCCCAGGTCAATTACCAGAACAGGTCTGTTAACAGATGAGCCTTCGGATGAATTATTGAATACGAAATAACCCAGGTCTCCGTCTACTACTGCTGCATTACCTCTTCCGCCGTAAAGGTCTACTGCACCGTATACGGGTGTTGCTGATGAAATAAGGCTTTTTCTTGTGTCCTTAACCTCCTCAGGAGCTACAAAAGTATCATCAATATATGCATTAACTGCGATTTCTGCAAGAGCAACGTGGTTACCCTGCACGCCGTCCATATCAACGCCTACCAGAACATATCTTTTGGGAGTTACTGTTGAGGGGATTTCAAGAGAAACTGTTTTCTGCTCTGTTCCTGCACCTGCTGTGCTTGGGAATAAGCCGATTTCAGTTAAGCCAAGCTCGCTCATACCCTGATTTGTAATATATGTTCCCCATCTGCCTACGTTGTAATCATCGGCAAACCAAGCCTTATACTGGCTTGCACCCCAGCCACAGCACCATGCGTCAAGGGGAGGTGTTGTAATATCAATGGACTGAATGTCATATTTTCCGTAGTCAACACCCAGGTCAATAACAAAGGTGCTTGTCATATTCTGCTGTGATTCGCAGGTTGAGCCTTCGTTGGGAGTACCGTCCATAATTGTAAAGTTGTTCAGATTTCCGTCAACCAAGGCTGCGCTGTCGCCGCCCAGACCGAAATGAATCATACCGCCATAAGCAGGTTTTCCGCTTGCTACGTTAGTAGTAGGAATTACCGCTTTTTCTGTAGCCCATACACGGATTTCGGATAATGTTAAGGCACAGGGTCCTGCTTCAACATCATTAAATTCATGGCCTATATACACATATCTTTTTGATATGCCTTCTGTATTTTCAACCTTTAAAGTCATCTGTGTTGTATCAGCACCTGTCGAATCGGGAAATCTACCTATAAGTGTTGCGTTTGCAGCTTCAAGCTCTGCCTCACTAACGCTGGTATTTCCGTTAAATTTCTGGATGCTGTCTGCCATCCACGCTTTATAGGTATTAACATTCCAGCCATTACACCAGGTATTGTAATTCGGGTCTTTTGTTACAATTTCAATAGACTGAATATCATAGTTTACATAAGTTTCGCCAAGGTCAATAGCAAAATACTGTGTTGTGCTGAACTGGTTCCATAAAGCATCCTGATAACCAAAGTTTGTCAGGTTACCGTCTACTAACGACTCATTGCTCGCACCGTTTGCCGCTGCAGAGCCTACAACAGTTTTTCCAAGAGCAATGTTTGTCTCTTCAGCTGCAATAGCATTAAAGCCTGCAAAGGCTGATAATGCCATTACCAGCGCAAGAATCTTTGCCAAAATTGTTTTCTTTGCCATAAGTTAAACAACTCCTTTTAATTTAATTTTTTACGCCTCCGCGTAATCGGGAGTAATATAAATAAGTTTGCAAAAACCAAAGGGAATTAAGATTTATTACCTTGCAGTATATGACAAAGCGGTTGCGGCGCGCTTTGTCCTGCTCCTTACGGCAGGGTGGCAATTTGCTGATGCCACCCCGGTATTAATCCTGTATCACCTGTGCGGGCAGGTGCTCCTTTTCAGTCCTTTACGAATCAATATTTAACTGTGCTCAGAAGCCTGCTATATACAAGGACAGGTTGTGGAGAAGCTGTGCTGTTTCTGCACGGGTTAAATTGCCTTTAGGTGCAAATTCATTGGAGCCTCTGCCTTTAACAAGTCCTTTTTCTGTTAAGCTTTTTACTGCTTTTACAGCATAGTCTGCTATTTCTTCTTTATCATCAAAGGCAGCTTCTCCCTCTGATTCTGTTTCGCCGAAAAGCTTAGTCAGAACTCTGTTCATAATTACAACCGCATCTTCACGGGTAATAATATCATCGGGACGGAAAGCATTGCCATCGCCTGTAATAAGCCCTAAACCGAAAGCGTTGTTAACTGCTTCTGCGTACCATGCGCCTGCGGCAACATCCTCGAAGCCTGCTTCTGCTAAGGTTTCGCTTTTCTTGTTCAGCATTTTTGTTGCCATAGTTATAAACTCAGCGCGGGTTACGCTCTTATCGCCTTTAAAGCTTCCATCCTCATAGCCGTTGATAACGCCCTTATCTTTAAGAGCTTTAACAGCATTGTATGCCCAATGCTCTTCTGCCACATCGTTAAAGAAGGGTGTTACGGGGATTACGGGAGCTACAACAGGTTTATAGGCAGATGTACCTGTACCTGTGGTGGTTGATTTGTCTTTGCCGCCTGTAGTACCGCCAACACTACTTTCTTCTTTTTCGTTTGCATTTATCTTTTGTTTTGCCAGAGTTTTAAATCTCTGCATCAACGCATCATAGCTGCCGAAGCCGTTTGCTTCATCTGAAAGGGTAGAATAGATGGTTGATTTATCACTATCGGTAAGGCTGCCGTAAACTGCTGTTGCAAATCTTTCGTTCGGCAGAACAACCTTATCAACCTTTGCAGCAATATCAAAATGCTGTTCAAAATACTCTTTTGTAATATCTGCCGTATTTTTCTTAAGAACTATCAGCATTGCCGCGCCTTCGATTTCTTCCTTTAATTCTTCTTCGGTAGCCGAGGTTACGGTTACTTCTTTTATTACATTCTCTGCCAGGCTGCCATAATCCTCTGTGTCAATTAATGCCAGCTGTGCCGAAGCGTTCATATAAGCATAAAGCTTTTCTATGCTTTCCTCCAGGATGTCTGCAGGCATCTCTTTAATATCCTCAGCGATACAGGAATAATCCATACCGCCCGCAACAGGCTCTGCCTGAGCGTGGGGAATATAAATTGTATACGGTTCGCCTACGCCTTCTATGACATCGGCTTTGTAGCATTTAAAGCCGTAAATTTCTTTCAGCGAAAAATCAACAAAGCTATATCGACCGTCATCGCTGCTCACGGTGAAATCATCTATAAAGATGATTTCACCTGTTGCAGTATCATTTACAACAACTGTTATTATTTCAGAGTTATAGATATCACCCTCACCGCTTATTGAAACCGTGAAATTACCGTCATCTGTCACAGTATAAGCAGGTGTAGCCATAACAAGCTGAGAGCTCAAAAGTCCCATTGCGACCGTAGCCGCAATAATTTTATTCCATTTCATACCTCTGCCTCCTATTCAACGTATATAACAAGCTCTGCTTCTTCGCCGCCGCCCACTCTTATAAATATGTTACTGTGGTCTATACCGGCGGAAAGTGCATCCTGATAAGTTATAATTTTGTCAAGCTTTGAATTTTCTGTTGCTTTCGCCGAGGCTCTTGCTGTCATATCGCAAATATATACGTTAGGGAAGTTATATCTCATAATATCGAAATCATAAGTTGCAGCTTCCATATCGTAACCTGCTTTGAACATAATAAAGTTGTTCTTAACCTCATAAACACCGCCGTAGGCAACGAACCACTGGTTCATATATGCCGTGATAGGTCTGGGGGTAGTTCTTTTTACAATCGCATTGCCTTCGTCATTGTAGTCAAATTCGTATCTTGCACCTGCAACCTCACCGTTTCTGTCTACATTTACACGGATAACGTCACCTCTGCCAAGAATACTGTTACTGATTGTGTACAGATTCTGGTTGCCTGCGCTTGTATAAATAAGAACATTTCTGCTTTTTAAAGGAAGCTGTCTGTATTCACCTTGATACATACCACAGATTACGGGTACTGTTTCACCTTCAACGTTTATACCCTGTATAACCTTGTCAATAAGAATTATAGGTGTATCCTCGCCTACTCCCGCGCCTGTGCTTGTTGTCCATAAAACTACGGGAGTGGGGTCAGTCCGGTCTTCACCGTAGAACGCCAGATTTTTATGGTTCTGACGAACATTGGTTATCATTTCGATATCACTGCCCATTGTACCTATGTCATAACGCTTTTCGGGGTCATCGGAATCACCGTAGGTTTTAAATATAATTGTATCATAGGTCGTAATAACAGAACCTTCAAATATACCGTTTACATAGTATGTACCGCCTGAGGGTACGGTAGTCATCAGGTGGAAGTTACTTTCTTCTGCTTCTGCAGGGCTTACTGCAGTAGTATCTATTTCCTTAACTACACCGTCTACTGTCAGGAGGTATTTTACCAATGCTCTGCCATCGTATATATTGCCGTCACCGTCAGTAACCGCATCACGGATTTTTCTTTCCACCTCTACAAGAGTTGTGCTTCTTTCACGGTCAACTACAGTATCTTCCGTAATTTCATATACCGAAACCTTGGCATCCTTTGTGTAGATAGCAATTTCGCCTTTATCTGCGATACCCGAGGAAACATATAAATCTGTTATAATACCGTAGGTATGACGGCTCAGACCTTCTGTATCGAACTTAACTACATAGCCTTCATAGTTAATGTATGCTACGCCGCGTTCTTCAAACTCGCTTATAAGGTCGCCGTAGAAGTTGGCAGAGAGAGGATATTCCTCATGATAGTTTAACTGAATTTTTGTTCTGCCTTCAGCTGGCTGATTATATTTTGTGAACTTACCTTCAACAGCATCGCCGCTTAAGTAAACTATGTAATATCCGCCGTCTACGCTTTCGCCGACAGAAGCTACCGCACCTGCACCAACTGCGTTGATGTCTACCAATGAGCCGTCTATATAGAACTCAGCCTTTTTGTCTTCCAGGTCTATCATACCCTTACCGTCTTCGAAGAAGATTACACCTTCAGCAGCATTTACACGCTGAACAATCTTGTCGTCATAGCTGAAAATATAGATATAATCAAAGCTGCCGTCACCTTCATAGTCTATAAAGGTTACATTACCTTCGCTCGGAAGCAGATGTGCATCATCAACATTGTTGCCGATTAATCTGCCGTTGTAAAGAATTTTTGTGCTGTTTCTGAATCTGATTTTCTTTTCATTGCCTGACTCGTCTTCATATCTGATAATATGTGCGGCTTCGTCAAAATCGGTCAGCTTCTGGGCTTCAACATAAACCTCAGTTTGTTTATTGCTTTTTTCCATGAAAATTATGCGGTTATCGCCTGAAGCTTCATCGTAAGTATACCAATATTTAATGCTGCTTCCCAGGAAGTCCAGGAAACGTTCCTTGTTCATTACATAAACGCCGCCGTCTACGATTACTTTACCTTCAACGATGGTTGATTCATTTTTAATGATACTCTTGGCAGGAGTTTCTTCAAATACGCCTTTTTTCTCGGTAACGCCTCTTGCTTCAAGAAGGGTTGTTTTACCGTATTTTACGCTGCTGCCTTTGATGCTTTTAATTTCAAGGGCTTCGGCATAAAGCATATTATAGAGAATGTAAACAGCGTCTTTTCTTGTAAGCTTCTCTGTTTTGTTAACATTCTTAAGAAGCTTTATTTCAGCCGCTTTTGTTACAAAATCAGCTTTGCTTTCAAGACCTATACCGCCGTAGCCCAAAGCCTTTGCAACCCAAACTAAAGCATCGTCTGTTGTTATTGTAAGATTAGGCTTGAACATATCTGCTACATAAGCATCTACTATACCCATCGTATAAAGAAGCTCTGTTTCCTTTTCGCCCGAAGCATCTTTTGTATCGGAAAGCTTGTTCACCGATACGCCGTGAGCAGGATAATCCAATATGCTGCAAAGAAGCTTTGCAAATTCTGCGCGGCTTATCTCTGCATCTGCGCTGAAGTTACCTTCAATGGGAGCAGGCTTTGCACCAAGTGCGCTTATAAGACTTATTTTGTTTGAAAGGTCTGTTCCATCCTCAATGTCGTTATAAACTATTTCCATTGATGCAAGCTCTTCTTCGGAGAGGATTTTTTCATAGGCTGCAAAATCACCTAAGCACATATATGCGTCTCTTGCAAGCTTAAGGAATTTATAGGATTTATTGGAGCTTACTTCTACCTTGTGGGTGGAGTAGGCGGGGAACCCTTTGTCCCCCGTATTTACAAGCAAATCCGCCGTTCTGAAATCCTCATAATCTGAGCCGTAAACCTTCAAATTCTGATGCAGGCCCGACTGGTCCATATCAAATCTGGCTGTAAATTCTACTGCACCGATAATATAGCTGCCGCCCAAATCCACTATAACCTCAGGGTTGTTATCAACGGAGGAGAACAGAGTATCCGACCTGCCGTCACATAAGTTCCATTCGCCCATACCGTGAGTAAAACCGTTTGATACAATGGTTTTGCCCGACAATATATTAGTTTTTCCTATCTCTGCCGCTCCTGCAGGCATTGCCACTGCTTGCAACAAGGTGGCAATACAAAGAGCAGCTGTTAAAATCTTTTTTATTTTCATATTAGTTCACCTCGTTGATTTTTGATACGGTTACTGTACTTCCCGGTCCGATAATACCTACATAACCGGGGTCTCTAATCGCATCCTCGTCTGTATCTACAAAGTCACAATAGGTTACGCCGTCAATAATAAGCTGTATTCTTACGCCGTCACTTACATTGGTTGCACCAAATTCAATTATTGCTTCCTTCTGTCTTACATATCCGCCGTAAGCTAAGTTGTCGGTTACTGTACCTTTCATTCCTGCAGGTGTACCGCAGAATGCTCTACGTACGCCGTTGTTAAATCTCTGTACCTCAATACCTGCATCCGTAAAGTCGATAATGTAACAGTTACCTTCGGCATTACCTACGTTATAGGATGTGCCTGTTGAACGGAATACAAATCCCTGGAAGTCGTCCTTAAGCGGGTCTATGGTAACCTTAGCTTTGAAGAGTGCGTCACCGAATTTCTTAGGACCGTAGTAAACAGGAGCCTTTGCACCCTTAACTGTAACAGATTTTTTGTCTCTGCTCTTAAGAACTGTTGCCGAAGTAGGTCCTACCAGGAAGTCGTGCTCGTCAATAAAGAAGTCCATATCTATCGGGTCAACAGAGTTTACAACCTCTGTTGCTTCAACCTCTTCTGCCGCAACGCCGTATTCAATCTTCTGCATATCATAGTTATCGCTTGTAAAGATACCGCAATTTTCAAATTCATCGGTAGCTTTCTGTACTTTTCTGAAATAGTCATAGTAGATATCTATGTCATCGTTATGGTTAAGTAACCACTCAGAAGCTTCATAGGATATATTTTCAAGAGCATCGTAAACCGCCTGATATTCAGGTGTTACAAGCTTAGACATTCTTGCTATCTTAAGTGCCATTTCAGCTCTTGAAATTCCGCCTTCAAGCACATAGTATGCAGCGTTCCAGTAATATTTACCGGGATAAGAATCGTTGTTCGGATAACCGTCTTCTGTAAGAACAGGTGCATAAGGAGCTACGCCTTCGGGTATACCTTCTCTGATATGCTCCCACTCAGCTTCAAGACCTGCAAGCTCTGCCTTTGCTGCAACCTCAGCAGGCATGTGTCCTGCGATATAGGTCTGAGTATTTTTCATATAAGTATTCTGCGCACCTATAATATAGGTAGGTGAGTTGGTATAGTTGTTTTCAAGCACCATATCACCTTCATCTGCCGCCCACGGATGGAAGCAGATTGCCGCATCCTCAACGATGTTTTCGCTGATGTTCCAATGGTAAGAACCGTTATCGGGATAGATACCGCCGGGTGTGTTAACAGAGCCTTTAATATAGTTACCTCTGATTTCCGAGTTGGGGTGTCTGCCAAGCAGGTAGATACCGCCACCGTCGTGGATTCTCTGCTGAACATCCTGCAGATAGTTGTAGTTAATTTTGATATCGCTGAACTCTAAACGATCAGGAAAGCCTGCCCAGCCCCAGCCACAGGAAATTGCTGTGTAGGGACAGCCGATAACTTCGTTGTGTGCCAGTTCAAAATTCTTAACATAGAAGAGCTGAATTGCTGCTGTTGTCCAGAAATCGCGCACGCAGCGTTCTATGTAGTTGTTTGTAACGGTAATATTTTCAAGAGGACCGTTCATTACGGCGCCGTTCAAATCCTTTGAATAGATATAAACGTCACATACACCAAAGTTGGTGGTTTTTACAAAACGTACATATCTGTATTTATGGGGGTCATAAACATCAAACTCAAATTTGCCGCCCAGTTTCTTAAAGGCTGTATCGGAAAGCTGTTGTTTGCCGATTACCTCATAGCTGTCAAAGCTTGGAATATTTGATGCCTGAACCTCGATATCCCATTTTGAGCCACGGCTCATATCCAATACCATCTCTACTCTTGAAATGCTGTATCTTTCTTCAAGGTCAACAGTAAGCATATTCATACCTGAACCGTAGCCTACATATTTTGTAATAGCGTTACCGTCTGTTGTACGGTCGCCGTCTTCCATACCGCCTGCGTTTGTGCCTATTGCATGCTTTCTGAAGGCTACGTTTGACATACCTTCTCTTTGCTGAATATAGGAGTATACGCCGCCGCCTGAACCGAAGGTCATAGCACCATCGGATAAATCATAGAATCTGTTACCTTCAAAGTTACTGTTTACACAACCGTTGTAAACAGAAAGTCCTACGTTATCTGCCATAGCAAAGGTATTGCCTATTACGTTCAGATTATCTACGTTTGCTATGCTCATAATACCCATATTTGTAAACTGAACGTCAGCTTCGGCAACATATTTAGGGTCTGTATAAGCATCCAGATGTGTTATACTCTGGTCAACGTGCATACCGTATTTATAGTTACGCTGTCCCATAGAGTGAGAGAACTGCAATCCGCTGAAGGTAAGATTTTTTACTGTATCTGTAGCATTCTCACCTCTGATGTCTATAACCTTTTCAAGATAAGGTACTATAGTATGTGCTGTTTCCAGATTTTCGTCAGCTTCTTTGAAGTAGTACAATCTTTTTTCACTTCTGTCATAGTACATTTCACCGGGTTCATCCATAAGGCAATAAGCGTTTGCCAGAAGGTATGCGTATCTGGGTGCAACATACATTGTACCAATAGCACTTACCGATGTAGGTGCAAGAAGTGCAAAGGCTGTGTTACCGTCAGCATCAACATATATTCTGTCTGTAGGATACATATAATGTCTCCAGTTATAGTTCCAGAATAACATAGTATCTGTCATTTCGGGGTCATAGGGTACAAGCTCGGGGTCAAAGGAAATTACCTTTGTACCTGCTCCTGTTCTTGTTGTGCCATCAACAGGTGCATTAGAAGGAATATAGTCCTTATTTCTTGCCATTCCCTTTGTTTCACCGTTTATATATACATTGGAAATAAAGTTGTCACCGAAATAATCGGGGATTGTCAGAAAATATATATCCTCCGATTTTTTCTGCCAGCCTGTCATTTCACGACCACCGGATATTATAGGCTTTTCATTCTCATAAGCCTTATATGTAACGGTAAAGCCGTTAGTTCCTGAATCTTCTTCGGTAAACTGAAGGTGCTTATCAAGGAAATAATATCCTCCGCGGATATAAACAGTTATGTTACTGTTCATATTTCCGTTTATATTACGTACAGCCTTCTGAGCGCGTTCAATAGTTTTGAACGGGCTGCTTAACGTACCGCTGCCTGAATCACTGCCGTCTGTTGCAACATAAAATCTTATTTCATCAGCTTCTGTCGCAGATATATTAAGACTTCCGAAGCACATAAGCACGGTCAGCATCAATAATAATACTCTTTTCATGCTAAAACCTCTCTTTCTGCTCACATCAGCGAGCTAAGTCGTATTAGTAAATTCTGTTTTCGGCTACTGCTGCTTTTTCTGTACAAGCTTCTGCAGTATTTCTATCCTTCCAGAAGAACATTTTAACCTGCTGTGTATACTGACCGTCAACCTGTTCTATCGCAAAAGTATCTTCAAAGAATATTTCTAAATCTTCTCTTGTGTCTGCAGGAACTGTATAATCAGCATAAACAATATCTTCTATAATACCTGTATCCTTTTTAACCACAACAGCAACTACCGTAAATTTCGCTTCGTTTACTGCATCTCTGTTGGTTGCTCTGAAGGTTACTTTGAGAGGTGTGCCGGGGTCTGCTTCACCTGCAGGTGCCGCGCCTTGATATGCTTTAACCTGCTGTATTCTGATGGTTTTTTCTACCATACCTTTTTTGTAAACAGCTACCTTATCAAAGCTTAATAATGTATCGCCGCCGTTTTCGTTGTTAACGCGTTTGCAAACTGCAATACCTGCATAAGCTGTATCGCCGCCACTATTTGCGGATACTTCAAATATTCTTGTGCCGTTAACTGCTGTCGCGTTAGGACCTATTTTGCCGAGCAATCTGTAGTTGGAAGATGCTGAACTGTATGCAGATGCCATTCCGTAGATTTCATAGCATACGCCTGCATCGTCATTTCTTTCAGCACTGTAATCTGTTAAGGCAACTACAAACTCTTTAGCATAACCGCCCAGACTAAGCTCAACGCCACCTCCGAAATATCCCGATTCAACCTCATAAATATCGGTATTGCTGTTTCCTAATGTATAAATCTGGTCTCTTTCGGTATAAATTTCAACCTCGCCAATTTCCTGACCTGCGCCGCCGTTTTCATTGGGTTTTATAGTAATAAACTGTATCAGATTTGTATAAGGAATATCAACTTCCACAGTTGTGTTACCATTACCGTAAGCCAGGAGAACTGCATCATCATTACCGTCACCTGCAGCTATACTTCCCCAAACTTCAAAGCCTGCCGCAGCCGCCTCATTCAAGCCTTTAACAACAACCTTTTTTACTATAACGGGGTTGAGCAGGTCTATCATACAGTCATCGCCCGCTCCGCTTGAAACAAACTTCGTAGTTTCATCTCCGTCTCTTACTGCACTTACTGTTGTATTTGCTTCTGTAAGTGTGCTTGTAGCCATACCTTTAACTGCCGCATTAGCTATTGTTCTTGTAAAGGGGGCCGCTTCGGTTTCATCGGTATACACTCTGATTTCATTTAAAGCAAGTGCCTGTTTATCTGCTATTTCGTGTGTAATAATGAGATACTTAGCATCTGACGGTACATCAACATCAAAAGCTATTGTGCTGTAGCTGCCTGCCGCACCTTTTGATTTGTATTTTGCTTCAGCCAGCATTGTATAGCCGTCCTGACCACTCCTGATGGCGTTAATTACAGATTCATCAAAGTGACCTGTTGACCAGCTTTTTCCTGATGCTATTATAAAGTCCTGCTGATATTCTGCAGTGCCCTCAGCCTGCTCGCCGAGTACCATTTCAACACGTTTTATGTCTTCAATGCCTTTTATGTCAATATGGAAGGCTGCCGCCTTTGCAGCATCGTCATTTTCTTTAATTTCGCCGGTCGTTTCGTCACCGTCTGTAAGCAGAGATGTTTCTGCTGCACCTGCAATGTCACCCGACAGAGCCATTACACGAACATCAGATACCGCAACAAGAACACCCGTAAAGTCTGCACCTACCAGAACGTATCTTCCGCTTGCACCAACTTCATTGTTGATAGCATAGGTAAGCATACCACTACCCTGCTGTCCCACCTGTGCATCGGTTATTGTGCCGACAAGCTCTGCCTGATTACTGCTAACCCAAGCCGGGTCAATATTCGCAGCATAAGTGTTTGCTATCCATGTAGCAAATTTAATTTTGTAGTTTGCCATCCATGCAGATGCTCCGGTGCCGGTTATAGTATCAATTTCTATTCTTGTTATATTGTAATCCGCATAGTTTTCACCCAGGTCAATGGCTAAAATGCCGGTTTTTCCTGCTTGGCCTTCAACTGTGCTGTTATACGAAAATGTACTGTTTTCACCATCTGTTATGGCATTATCAGTAGAACCGTTTGCTAATGTTTCACCAAAAACGTTTTTACCTGCTGCCACGTTTTGTACCTGGTCATCCAGGTATACAACCTTGCCCGCAATAACTTCTGTTAAGTCGGAATTATTAGGTGAATACACCATAATTTCATTTACCTGAAAATCCGTAGCAGTTCCTTTGTATTCCAATTTAACATATCTGTATGCTGTGGGATTTTTTACATCGCCGCGGAGATAGCCCGTTGCACCAATGGCAGTATATTCATTTTCGTTGCATAATACTGTCCAATCTGTTGCATCTAAGCTGTTTGCTGCCGAAATAGCAAAATTATCGTCACCATTTGTCTTAACATCTACTCTGTAAATTTTATATGCAGATGTTAAATCTACCACTACATTGGGGTTGGTATCACCTGCCAACGGCTGCCAATATGTATTAGAGTCGCCGTCAAGAATAAAGGATTTATCTGCTGTATCGGCTGTTGTCGAAACATATACCGGTCTTGAAAACGCTACGTTTTCAAGGGGTAACTGTTTCGGCATTTCTGTTGCCGCAGAAGCTGAAAATCCGAGTGTGCTTACCAGCATTGCAGTCATTGCAATTATTGCTGATAATTTTTTAATCTTTCTCATTTTCTTTTTCCTCCTTTTTTGTTATATATTCAGGAATTGCAAACATTTGGTCATCACACCGAATACTAAGTTACAATTAACTAATTATACATATTTAATATCTTTAAAGGGTACGCATCCGTGGTGTATCTGCCCTACGGATTCTACCATAACCGCCAGGTATCTGCCTTTCACCTTATCGTGATTATAAAGTGCCACGGCTTCTATACTTGTAAACTGTCTGTCAAGCTTTGTAAATTTCTTGCCATCTTCCGATAAGTACAAATCATAAATCTGTCCTCTGCCGTGTCGATGAAGCGACAGCATTACGGCTTTAATTTCCTTTATTTCACCCATATCAAGAACGAAAGCGTTACAATCAACCTCTTTGCCTTCCGTGTCAATATCAATCTGGTGGAATTTTTCTATATTAAAATAGGTCTTAAGCTGATGATATTTACCGCCTTTTGTGGTATAACTTGCTCCTCTGCCTGCGGCGTTCATAATATCAATTACTTCCTGCGGTATATTATCCTTATCGAAATAATAGTTATCGTCCACTATGCAATCTGTACCAAAGTTTACCATAGTACAGTTATCAAGCCAGTTTCTTGCAAATTTAACTCTTTCAATAGTAGATTCATAGGGGAAAGCTGTAATATCCACATTTAAAAATACGTTATTTTCTGCTGTTACATCCTTTGTTCCGTTATCGGTGTACAAAGCTGCGAACTCGTTTACCTGGTCGAAAATGAAGTTTTCGCTTATTACCGTACCGTGTTGAGGACCCAGTAAATATATTGCACCGCCGTCACGAAGCACCTTCATAAAATCATAAATTTTATTTCTCTTTATTTCAACATTACCGTAGGCGTTGGTGGGTGCGCCCCAGCCCCAGCCCATGGATATAGCTGAATAAGGCACGTCTGAAATTTCATTGCCGCAGATGCTGACCGAGTTAGGGTAGTAGCCTAAAAGTGCCGCTGCCGATTTATATTCGCAGCCGATATTTTTTATTACGTTATCGTGAATTTTTACGTTTCTGACAACCTTGTACATTTCGTCTTCTTCAAGCACGCGGTCACATTCCATGCCAAGCTGAATTGCACCTTCGGAAATATCATAGAACTCGTTTCCTATAATATCCAGTCCGTCAACTGCACGTACTGCACGTACAGCTTCTGAACCGAGATGAGCAAATTCGCAGTTTTTAATGCCTATATCCTTTGCGAAAGCAAGCTGGAAGGTGCCCGGAACATAGTTAACCTTGGAAGCATTCAAAAAGCCTGCCCAATTATTGAGCCACGCCGCCTGAAGAGGTGCAAAGCAAAATTCTGTCGGGTAATTCCACGTATAGTACATAAAGGCAATATTTTCAAAGTTTATATTGCCGACCTCTGCCCCTTTTGTACCTTCTGCGATTACGGCATATTCAAGCTGCGGTGCTATGATTTCTGCCGAGTTTATATCTTCACCTTCACGCGGCATATAATAGAGCTTTTCCTCTCCTCTGTCATAATACCATTCGCCCGGAGCTGTTAAAAGCTCCAACGCATTTTCAAGATACATGGGTTGATGAACCGCAGGAACGAAATGAGGCATATCATCCGGTTCAACGAAAAATCCGTAAGCATAATAGGGCTGTCGCATCATGAATATCATTTTGCCCTTTTCTTCATCTCTGTACACTTTTTCGACTCTGTGTCTAAAGTGTC
Source organism: Clostridia bacterium (assembly GCA_045534775.1). GTDB lineage: Bacteria > Bacillota > Clostridia > RUG12999 > RUG12999 > JAZOTK01. The sequence goes on from JAZSKI010000060.1 coordinate 15,810, forward strand.
TCCATTGCTTTTTCTCCCATACTATTTCAAGCTCTGTAGCCTTTTCGGGGAATTTAAGTGCATTGCCGTCAAGGATAAGACCGTCTCTGTCAGAATAATCTCCTTTTTTATAGAATCTGCCCGAAAATTCTTTTTTGCTTCTGGCACGCTGAGCCCTTTCACCGTTGACATAAAGCTGTCTGAACGCACCAAGCTTTACATCTGCAACATAATAATCTTCGCCGCTGACCTTTTTCCAGCCTTCAACCTTTTTTCCTCCGCTGATTACCGTTTTTTCCTTACCTTTAAAGGTAATTTTAAAAGGATAACAGGTAGTAATTTTAAAGGTTTCTTCCATTATATAAAGGGAATCATCAAAAATTACTTCAACATTTTCCTTTATATTTGCGGCATTTTCTGCTATATACGCCATAGCTTCTTCTATTGTTTTTAACTGCGTAGCTTTTCCAATATGTAGCTCCATAATCTTTTCTCCTCAGGAAAATTAATCCTTCATCAGCTTTTTAATATAGGTTATAGTTTTCTTAATATCTGGTTTATACTGCTCGCCCGGGTTTTATTTTTCAATAGCCCGGGCGGATTACAAATCATACCCGTTCTATTATTTTAAATAAACAGTTTCTCCTTTTGTTGCAGATTCTTGCTCCCACAATGAAAGCTGTATTGAAAGCATTGTGCTTTCAGGTGAGATAATATCGCTGTCGCGGTTGTTTTCAATACAATCTATAAATTCTACCACCTCATCAACATACATATTGTTG
>JAZSKI010000081.1:0-18354 GCA_045534775.1 Clostridia bacterium
TCGAAAGTTTTTTCGATTTGTTTGTATTCTACTGTAACTTTTTTTGGTTCTCCGCCTTTTACTCTTCGGTAAATTCTTATCAGCCGTTTCATTACATCCGCATCTCTGCCAAAAGCAACTTCGCAATTTTTCAGCAACTCAAGTCCAAGCTTTTCAGCTTCCTCTTTTTTTTCGCATTTAAGCATTGAAAGTAACAGTCTGCCGCTTTCATCAAAATATTCTTTACTTTCTTCACCGCAGACACTCTTTTGAAAATTCACAATCTCCTGCTGAAGCTCCAGACTGACGTCATATTGCTTCATATTATCGCTTTCGTCTTTAAGAATTTTCAGGTTTTTCAAAACATTTTCAGCCTTATCACCATAAAGCTTTTTCTCAAGCTCTACAGCTTCCCATCTGATTTTAAAATGCTTTTTCTCATATCTGCGGGAATAGATTAAATTTCTGTAAAGGGTTGTTGCGTATGTCGACAGTATCAAAAACCTTGTCTCATCCGAAATATCTGCTATAGCTTCCATCCGATTTACCAGGCTTTCATAGACCTCTACGGCCTCTTCAATTTCATTGTTCTGTCCCAGCTCCACACCATATTTCAGATGCGCAATTAAAACCTTTTCATCATTTTCGTCATGGAAATTCTTTGTTGCTTCCCAGGATTTCCTCGCCGCCTCGATAGCTTTCTTTTTCTCACCCAGCGCACCCAGAAACAGCGGACTCTGTCCTAAAAAATAGGCATATTCTTCCGTATCCTCTTTAAAACAGCTCCATACGGAATTAAAAATGTTTTCAGCATAAATCACTCTGCCTCTTTTTATAAACCCGATTAGTCTCTTCTGCAGGCTGTTTTTGTAAAAATCTTTGATATTTGATTTTTCTGCTGTTCCGTATACTGTATATAAGTACAAATCCCTTTCCAAATCCATATTCTCTTCGCAATATTTTAAAGCCGCCGAAAGAGTATTTTTCTTTATAAGCTCAGGGCAACCGGCAAACAATACATCCTTTACAGTCTGATGCAATGTATAATTCCCCTCGCCATCATCGGAAATAAATGAAAACTCTTTGATTTTTCCATATAAGGTATAGTTAAACCGCGAAATTGAAGCCTCCGCAATCTCGTCTGTCCATATTCCGAGACAGGAAAGTCCGTACACTATATCCTTCTGTTCATTGCCCATATATCTCACGAAGCGTTCAATCAAGTCGTAAATATTATTACCAAAATCCGCCGCTACCGGTACGCCGCCCTCACGTACAATGGCATCGTACCTGTCTACGCATAAATCCAGGTATATAGGCGTTCCTTTGGTCATCTCAACTATGTATCTGACCAAGGCTTCGTCCTCTATACCCGCCGCCCGCAGGAAGCCGGAGCTGTCAATTTCCGATAATTCTCCCAATAAATGCTGATTTAAAACGCTGCCCCAGTCCTCGTCAAACCTCTCCCATTTAAGCTGTTCCCGACCCGCTATAATCCACAGGGTATTGGAAACATTCTGAATCAGACCGTATTCCCCTCTTATCCACATATCGCGAATCAACGGCTCGCCTACGTCCGACATTTCGTTTACAAGGTTTTCGTAGGTATCAAAAAATACCACCAGCGGTTTGTCCAGATTATCTGTATTATCCGTCAAATCCATGGCAAAATAGAAGGGCAGTTTGTCATACAGCTCCTGAGGACCCATAGCTTCCAATTCCACTAAATCATTACTATGCCTGCTCAGCCTGTTTCTTATTAAGGCTATTCCTTTATCGGTATATGTCACCAGTTTAAATAAAATTCCTATACTGGGTATCTCCGACATGGCAGTTATTATCATTTCCAGAACAGGACTTTTACTGATAAGGCTTTTTATTTCGGGAGAATCCGCCGTTTCTCCGAGCTTCAGGGCATAATGATAGCAGGCAAGGTCAAACATTGGAAAATTAAACCCGTATTCACCCTGCAGGGTGTTTTTCATAGCGTCAAGTACACTCTTGCATTCCTGTTTAAGCTTAAAATCCACAAACACGTATATAGGATTTTGTTCTTTCACTTTCAGTTCCTTTATAAGCTCCGCCAAAAGTGTGCTTTTTCCTATCCCGCCGATACCGTAATAGGTCAGTACCCTGATTTCATCGCCGTCTCCGTTTTTACATTCGTCATATTTTTTATGAAAAACTGCTCTCGGCTCGTCCCTGTCGGTAAATATTCTGTTTGCACGCTTTTTATCATTAACATTTCTGCGGATTTTCTTAATGTTCCCCATATTTATAACTCCTCTTGATTATTCGTAGCTTTCTACATTTGTACCCGGAAAATAAAAGCCGAGAATTTCTGCCGCTGTTTTTCCTTCATCCCCCATAGCCTTAGCTCCCCATTGACTCATACCTATGCCGTGACCATAGCCTCTTCCCGTCAGGGTAAAGCTGTCACTTCCTGATACTATCGGAGATATTCCTTCCATATCTATCACATAAGACGATTTTTGTTCGGTGATTTTTCCGTCACCGCCTATCACTTTATTACCTGCCGTCTGTTTTTTACCTTCACCGTCCAGGGCATAAATTTCACTTGTGCCGCCGCTTATGGTATAAAGCTGACTGCGAAGTCCCAAAAATGTTCTTGTTTTTTCTTTAGTCAATATAAAGCTTCCATCTGTTCCTGTGACTTCAAGCTCGATTATTCTTCCCGACTCGGAGGCTTCCTTTATTCTCATATTCGTAACCTGCCCTACATCTCCGCCGTACTTTTTAATTCCTTCGGCAATCTCTGACGGAGTTACCTCCAAGGTCCAGGTAAGACTGCTTATTTCGTCAGTTTTCTCATAAGAGTCTTTCATCGTCACCAGATACGGTATACTGCCGCCCCAGACATTTTCCGCCCTTTCGGTATAACCGCCGTTACCTGCGGAATAAAAGGTTTTTGCCGCTTCACCGTTATATTTAACAATAAGCCCTGCTGTCTCATTTACTGCTCTGTTGGTATTTTCGTGCTCTGCCTCATAGCCGCCGTAAACCTGGCAGTTGGTGGTAGCACAAAGCTCAAAGCCCAAATCGCTGTGTTTATCCTTAAGCGACGAAAAAACCATAGTTCGTGCCACTATCGCCTGTGCCTTAAGTGCTTCTGTATTCCACGACGGTGACATTTCTTTAGAAACTACGCCGTAGAGGTATTCCTCAATATCAACCTTATTTATTACATCAAAGGCTTCGCCGTTTTTTCTTATTACAGCTCCGCCGCGATATTTTTTTTCACCAATTTTCATAAGGTCGCCTTCCGATGTTATAAAAAGCTCCTCGCCCGAGGCAAGTATATTTTCGCCTGTGGCATCATATATATTGATAACGCCTCCCTCTATCTTCGCCGTAACGGTTTCGCCGAGGACCGTTTCCCCCGTCCTAAGCCCGTCAACCGAGGACAAAGTAATCTCACTTTTAGCCGTTGAGCCGTAGAAAAGTCCTACCGTTACATCCTTTGCGTGTACACCGAAGGCAGTCATAAGAATTACTGCCAAAATCATTATTTTTATTTTCATTTTTATCACCCATACACTATTTTCGACAATATATACCCCTTTTCCTTTAAAAAATATGTTAAAATTATTTTACAAAAATATTTGACATTTGGAAAAATAACTGTTATAATATATAAGAGATAGAGGTGCAGTTTTTATCAGTACCGCGTCACACGACTGCGGAGGTCGGTTTTTACGGGCGTGAGAAAGGGAAAATTGCCGAAATTGCAGAATTCCGCAATCTGCCGTTGGTTGTATAATTAACAGTTATACGATTGTCATCACTAAGGTGATGGAGAGCTATCCGTGATTAAATATCGTTATCACGGCCGGTTCTTTCCGAACCGGCTTATTAAATATACGGAGGTATGTAAAAATGAAGAAATACAACGTAGGTATTGTTGGCGCAACAGGTATGGTGGGTCAGCGTTTTGTGACTCTTATGGAAAATCATCCGTGGTATACGGTAACAGCTCTTGCCGCAAGCAGTCGTTCTGCCGGTAAAGCATACAGCGATGCTGTAGGTCACAAATGGGCTATGAAAACTCCCATCCCCGAAGCTATGAAGGATATGGTAGTTATGGATGCAACAGCCGATATAGAAAAAATTGCTTCTATGGTAGACTTTATTTTCTGCGCTGTTGATATGCCTAAGGATGAGATTAAAAAGCTTGAAGAAGCTTATGCAAAAGCAGAATGTCCCGTTGTTTCCAACAACAGCGCACACCGCGGTACAGACGATGTTCCTATGATAGTTCCCGAAATCAATCCCGAGCATACAGATGTTATTCCCTTCCAGAGAAAAAGACTCGGTACAAAACGCGGATTTATCGCAGTTAAATCCAACTGCTCCCTCCAGAGCTACGTTCCCGCTATTCATCCTTTGCTTGATTTGGGTGTAACAAAGGTGCTTTGCTGTACATATCAGGCAATTTCAGGTGCAGGTAAGACCTTTGAGACCTGGCCCGAAATGATTGATAATGTTATCCCCTACATTGGCGGCGAGGAAGAAAAATCAGAGAAAGAACCTCTTAAGCTGTGGGGTAAGGTTGAAAACGGTAAAATCGTAAACGCGACTTCTCCCGCCTTTACGGCGCAGTGTATCCGCGTACCCGTTTCAGATGGCCATCTGGCGGCGGTATTCGCTTCCTTTGACAAAAACGCTACAAAAGAAGAAATCATTGCCCGATGGAAAAATTATGAGGGCGAGGCTCAGAGACTTCAGTTGCCTTCTGCTCCTAAACATTTCCTTCACTATTTTGAAGAAGATAACAGACCTCAGACAAATCTTGACAGAAATCTCGAAAACGGTATGGCTGTATCAATCGGCAGATTGAGAGAAGATACTCAATACGATATTAAATTCGTATGCCTGTCTCACAACACCCTTCGCGGTGCCGCAGGCGGTGCAGTATTACTTGCCGAGCTCCTCTGTGCTAAAGGTTTAATATAACAGGAGGGTTATTATGAGTAAAAAAATCCCTTTTACAGGCTCTGCCGTTGCTATTGTAACTCCCTTTGACGAAAAGGGTATTGACTTTGCTACCTTTGCCGAATTTATAGAATTTCAGATTGCAAACAAGACCGATGCCATCGTAGTATGCGGTACAACAGGCGAAGCCTCTACAATGACTGATGATGAACATATTGAAGCTATCCGTTTTGCCGTAAAACAGGTAAACGGCAGAATTCCCGTTGTTGCGGGAACAGGCAGTAACGATACCATCTATGCCACAAACCTGAGCATTGAGGCCGAAAAGGCAGGTGCCGATGCTCTGCTTCTGGTTACTCCCTATTATAACAAAACCACTCAGGCAGGGCTTATTGCACATTTCACCCATACTGCCGATGCGGTAAATATACCTATAATTCTTTATAATGTGCCCGGCAGAACAGGTATGTCAATGACTGTTGATACCTGCAAAGAGCTTTCAAAGCACAAAAACATCGTTGCTATCAAGGAAGCCAGCGGTGACGTAACCTTAGCGGCTAAAATAGCGGCCGCCTGCGGTGATGACCTGTACATTTATTCGGGCAATGACGATATGATAACACCTCTTTTATCACTTGGTGCAAAGGGTGTAATCTCCGTTCTTGCCAATGTATGTCCCAAGGAAACTCACGATATTTGCAAAACCTTCTTTGACGGCAACGCCGAAGAAAGCAAAAATCTTCAACTTAAATATCTTGACCTTGTTAATCTTCTGTTCTGCGAGGTTAATCCCATTCCCGTAAAAAAAGCTGTTGAGCTTATGGGGTATAAAAATATGGGTGTACGTTTGCCTCTTATTGAAATGTCAGCGAAAAACGCGGCACTTCTCAAGGAAGAAATGTCAAAGCTGGGCATAATTTAGAAAGGACTAAAATCTAATGACAAAGATAATTTTAAGCGGTTGTAACGGAAAAATGGGTCAGGTTATCACAAGCCTTGCGGAAAAATCCGATGATGCCGAAATCGTATGCGGGTTTGATTTAACCGAAGGCTGTGGCTCCTACCCCGTATTTGCAAATCCCTTTGATTTTTCAGGTGAAGCAGATGTTATAATAGATTTTTCCCATCCCTCCGCCTTTGATAATTTAACAAAATTTGCATTTGAAAGAAAACTGCCGCTTGTTATGTGTACCACAGGGCTTTCCGCCGCACAGATGAACGTACTGCGTGGTCTTGCAGAGGAAATTCCCGTTTTCTTCTCGGCAAATATGTCTCTTGGCGTTAACCTTTTAATTGAGCTTGCTCAAAATGCCGCCAAGGTCCTTTACGGAAATTTTGATATAGAAATTATCGAACGCCACCATAATCAGAAGATTGACGCCCCCAGCGGAACGGCTCTTGCCATTGCCGATGCCTTAAATGAGGTTATTTCCGATGAGGCTGAATATGTCTATGACCGCCACGCCAAGCGCGCTAAACGTGGTGAGCGTGAAATTGGTATTCACGCTGTTCGCGGCGGTAATATCGTAGGTGACCACGAGGTTATTTTTGCAGGTCAGGACGAGATAATCGAGCTTCGCCATCACGCATCCAGCAAGGAAATTTTTGCTGTAGGTGCTATTCGTGCGGCTCTGTTTATGAAGAATAAGCCTGCCGGGATGTATAGTATGAAGGCTCTCGTTCAGGAAGTAACAGGATTATAATTTTGAAAGGGTGATTTAATGAGTAAGGTTATAACACATTTGACGGTGACTGATGATATTTGTCTTATTAACCTGACCAATTTGCCGGCAGAAATCTCCGCTGCCGCCGATATTTTATCGGCAATAGCAGCCGCGGATATTAATGTGGATATGATAAACCAGACACCTTTTGTGAAAAGCAGCAGTATTTCCTTCTCTTTTACCATACTAAAGGATGATTTGGCGGCAGCTATGACTGTCTTAGGCTCATTTAAAGCTAAGTTCCCAAAGCTTGCTTCGGAGATTATAACCGATAACACCAAGCTTTGCGTTTACGGCGAATATATGCCCGATAAATGCGGTATAGCCGCTGAATTTTTCAGTATTTTCAAAAACAACGATATTGAAATTCGTCTTATTACCACCTCGGTAACGGATATTTCCGTACTCATTGCCGACCATAGTTCCGATGAGGCAATTAATATAATCAAATCACATTACGGAATTTAAAATCCAACGGACGGGAAAGCCCAAATCGTAGCTTTCCCGTTTTTTTTGAGTTTTAATTCCGCATAACTCTTTATTTTACCAATTTGTGATTAAATTGTAATGATAAAAATAAAATTTATACTTGAAAATATTATTTTTGTATGTTATAATAAATATTGACAACTACATTACAAGGGAGAAATTGACATGGAAAACGTATTTGACATACTTAAAGAAAGAGGACTTATCGCACAGACAACTCACGAAGAAGAAATCCGCAAGCTCTTAGGCGAGGAAAAGGTTACCTTTTATATAGGCTTTGACCCCACCGCTGACAGTCTCCATGTGGGACATTTCCTTCAGATGGTAGTTATGAAACACATGCAGGATGCAGGGCACCGTCCCATAGCTCTTGTAGGCGGCGGTACGGGTATGATAGGCGACCCCAGCGGCAGAACCGACATGCGTCAGATGATGACTAAGGAAACCATCGCCCACAACTGCGAATGTTTTAAAAAGCAGCTTGGCAGGCTTGTTGATTTTTCTGATAATAAAGCTCTTATGGTTAATAACGCCGACTGGCTTATGGACCTTAATTACATTGAGTTTTTGAGAGATATAGGCTCCTGCTTCTCCGTAAATAAAATGCTGACAGCCGAATGCTTCAAGACCAGACTTGAGAAGGGGCTTTCCTTCCTTGAATTTAACTATATGCTTATGCAAAGCTACGACTTTTTAATGCTTAACAGAAATTACGGCTGTAAAATTGAGCTTGGCGGTGACGACCAATGGTCCAATATCTTAGGCGGCATTGACCTTTGCCGAAGAAAAGACCAACAGCAGGTATACGGTATGACCTTTACTCTCCTTCTTACCTCTGAAGGTAAGAAAATGGGTAAAACCGCTAAGGGTGCTCTCTGGCTTGACCCTGAAAAATGCAAGCCCTACGATTTCTATCAGTATTGGGTTAATGTTCACGATAACGACGTTATTAACTGTTTAAAACTCATCACCTTCGTTCCTATGGACGAAATTCGTGAGATGGAAAAATGGGAAGGTCAGCAGCTTAATCAGGCTAAAAAACGTCTTGCCTTTGAGGTTACAAAGCTTGTACACGGTGAGGAAGAAGCAATTAAAGCAAGAGATGCAGCAGAAACAGTATTTGCAGGCGGTGGCGTAAGTGCCGATATGCCTACAACGGAAATTCCCGCATCGGAGCTTATCGGTATGGGTATGCTTGATTTACTGACAGCTACAAAGCTTGTTCCTTCCAAGGGTGAAGGCAGAAGACTTATTCAGCAAAACGGTCTCAGCGTAAACGATGTCAAGATTACCGATGTTAATGCAGTTGTTACAGAAGACCTTTTTGAAGATGACAGTTTCATAATCAAAAAAGGCAAAAAAATATTCCACAGGGTGAAAAAAGTATGAAAAAAATAATATTTGCACTTATTGTTGCACTTCTCCCCATATCGGTATTTTCTGCGGGATTTACCGATATGGAGCATTACGGCTGGGCAAAGGAAGCCGTAGATACACTTGAAGAAAAAGGCATAATTAACGGTATGTCTGACGGTGTTTTTTACCCGGAAGGCAACGTAACCTTTGAGCAGATAGCAAAGATGGCTGTGCTTTCCTTCGGAAGTGATGCTTCCGTCCCTTCTGTGCCCTCATTTGAGGACGTAAGCACAGACAGATGGTCCTACGAATATATCGAGAAGAGTAAAGCCTGGTTCACAACCGAGGATAATAAGTTTTATCCCGAAAAGCCTGCCGAAAGATGGCAGGTAGCAGGGGCGGCTATCCGTGCTTTAGGTCTTGAGGCAACGGATAAAACTGTTTTTTCCGACCAGAATGAAATGACTGATGAGATTGCAAGGATTGCCAATGCCGCCGTAGAATACGGCATTATTGAAGGTTATCCCGATGGTAGCTTCAGACCTATGCAACGAGTAACAAGAGCTGAAGCCGCGGTTATAATCCACCGTGCTTTGTCTGTAGAGCTTCCCGAAACGGAAACAGAGACTGAAACAAAGCCCGAAACAAAGCCCGAAGCTAAACCGGAGACCGAGACTGAAACCGAAAGCACTCCTGCTGAGAAGGATGTTCGTATGGATTTTTATGTAATCAACGATACCACTGATGTAATTGCCGAAAACGGTGATGTTACCGTGAAATTAAACGGCTACCACAGCGGCGAGTCAGTGGATTTTACCTGCGAACGGGCTTTTCTGAAGCATCCTGACGGCACCAAGGATGATACCATCACCTTTTCTACCGGTGATGTGGCTGTAGCCGTTCGTGACATCACAACTAACGTGAGATGGATAACAAAGCTGTTTGATTTATCAGACCTTTACAGCGGCAATACGGTAATAAATCCCTACAACAAGGTTGATATTTATAAAACCGGATATTTGACTTATTCCTTCGGATTGGTGAGAAATCTCACCGCCAAAAGCATATCCTTGGTTCAGGATGATACTGCTACTGACCAGAGAAATATCTACGCTTTCGGCGAAGATGTGAATTTTTATCAGTATAACCGCAGGAAAAACAAAATTGAGCCTGCTGACCGCAGTGATATTACAGCCGACAAAACTCCGTCGGGAAATCCCGTAACAGAGGATGGCTGTTACACCATTACGCTGCGCCGCGATAACAAAGTAAGTGATGTTCTTATATTATATAACGAGTAGGGATTTGCCGCGGCAAGTCCCTATTTAACAAGGAGGTTGCTTTATGATAAACGAATTTTCGCGCGCCGAGCTTCTGCTGGGTAGCAAGGCAATAGAAAAGCTCAAAGGCTCTTCGGTTATAATTTTCGGTATTGGCGGCGTAGGCTCTTATGTCGCCGAAGCTGTTGCCCGCTGTGGTGTAGGACGTATAACTCTCGTGGATAACGATACTGTATCTCTTACCAATATAAACCGCCAGCTTACGGCACTTCATTCAACCGTAGGAAAGCCTAAGGTTGAGGTTATGAAAGAAAGGATAGCCGATATAAACCCTTGCGCCGAGGTAACCGCCATTTATAGATTCTATAACAGCGAAACGGCTGACGAAACGGATATATCGGCCTATGATTATGTTGTTGATGCCATTGATACCGTATCGTCAAAATTATTGCTCATAGAAAAAGCCTGTGCTGCAGGGGTGCCCATCATAAGCTGTATGGGTGCAGGGAACAAGCTTGACCCTACAGCCTTTGAGGTGACTGATATTTATAAAACCTCCGTTTGCCCTCTTGCGAAAGTGATGCGGCATGAGCTTAAAAAGCGCGGCATAAAAAAACTTAAGGTGTTATATTCAAAGGAACTGCCTCTGAAACCGACAGGTAACAGCGAAGAAACAAATAAAAGACAAACCCCGGGAAGCCTGTCCTTTGTCCCATCGGTTGCGGGGCTTATAATAGGCGGAGAAGTAATCAAAGAATTAACGGTTTTTTGATTTATGTTTACAAAAACTTAAAAAACTTTTTTGATTTTTTCAAAAAAAGTATTGACAATTTTTATTATATGATATATAATAATTAGTGAACTATTATTACACGACTATACTTCCTGCACTTGATTGTGCATTGTACAAGGCGGAGGGAGGGGAAATCATGTCTGAAATCAGAATTAAAGAAAATGAGTCTTTGGAAAGTGCTTTACGCAGATTCAAACGTTCCTGTGCTAAGTCCGGTGTTTTGTCGGAACTCAGAAAAAGAGAACACTATGAGAAGCCCAGCGTAAAACGCAAAAAGAAGTCAGAAGCTGCACGTAAAAGAAAATATAAATAATTAGGTGTTATATATGATTAAAGAACAGCTTTTAGAAGAAATGAAAACTGCCATGAAGGAAAAGGATACTGTCCGTAAGGATGCTGTTCAGATGGTTCGTGCCGCGGTTTTACAGTTTGAAAAGGATAACAAAACAGAATTGGAAGATGATGGCGTTATTGAAATCATAGCTAAGGAAATCAAAAGATACAGAGATGTATTGCCCGACTATGAAAAAAGCGGTCGCGAGGATTTGGTTGCGGAAATTAACCGTAAAATTGAAATTCTTATGCCGTATCTGCCAAAACAACTTACCGAACAGGAAATTAAAGATATTGTACAAGAGGTAATAACTGAAACAGGTGCTTCCTCTATGAGAGATATGGGTAAGGTTATGTCGGTTATTATGCCTAAAGTTAAAGGAAAGTGCGACGGTCGTGTCGTAAATTCAATTATTAAAGAGTACTTAAATTGAACATGGGGTGAATTAGGCTGTGCTTAATTCACCTTTTTTCATATATTTACGGAAAGGATGGTTTTTATGGATTTAAACTTAATTGCTTCATCTGAAATGAACTCGGAATTTGATAACTGGAAACATTTGTTTTTGCTTAACAAATTCGGTATTGACGAGATTGAAACAAAGCTTAATATATTAAATGAAGAATACCGGTTTCTGCACGACTACAATCCCATAGAAAATATACTCACCCGCATTAAATCTCCCAAGCAGATTATTGCAAAGCTCAAAAGACATAATTTGGATATTACCGTAGAAAATGCCTATAAAAACATTTTTGATATAGGAGGTGTCCGCGTAATCTGCTCCTTTGCAAATGATGTTTATACCGTTGCAAGACTGCTTGAACAGCAAAACGACATTAAGGTAAAGCAGGTTAAGGATTACCTCGCCGCCCCCAAACCCAACGGCTACCGTTCCCTTCACATGCTTGTAGAGGTGCCTGTGTTTTTATCCAATAAAACCGTACCCGTCACCATTGAGGTTCAGTTCCGTTCCATCAGTATGGATTTATGGGCAAGTATCGAACATAAAATCTACTATAAATCCGACATTGATATTCCGCCTCAGCTTTCCAACCGCCTGACCCGAGTTGCAGACAAGCTGGACGAAATAGACCACGAAATGTTCAGTATTAAAGAGGAAATTAAAAAATATTTATAATTTAATTGCCGCACTCAGATATATATATTTATACAAAATATACAAATTAAAAGTAAAATTTTTTCAATTAACTCACAAAGCCTACAATCTTGTAAAAAAAATAAAAATTTTTGTTGCATTTTTGCAAAAAATGTGATAAAATAATAACGTTGAAAAATACGCACATTTCGCTATTGCCGAACGGTGCCGAAGGTTGCTCCCTTAGGCTTGCGGCAAAAATCTCGGCGAAATGGAGGAAAATTAACCGGAGGTGTTTATAATGGGAGCAGTATCAATGAAACAATTACTTGAGGCAGGTGTACACTTTGGTCACCAGACTCGCAGATGGAACCCCAAAATGAAGGAGTACATCTTTACAGAAAGAAACGGAATCTATATTATAGATTTGCAGAAAACTGTAAAGAAGGTTGAAGAAGCTTATTCCTTCATACGTGAGGTTGCGGCAAACGGTCAGGATGTTTTGTTTGTAGGAACAAAGAAACAGGCTCAGGATGCTATCCGTGAAGAAGCTGAAAGAGTTAATATGTTCTTCGTTAACAATCGTTGGCTCGGCGGTATGCTTACAAACTTCAAAACAATCAGAAGAAGAATAGATCGTCTGTCTCAGCTCCACAAAATGGAAGAAGACGGCACATTTGATTTACTTCCCAAGAAGGAGGTAAGCAAGCTTAAGGTTGAAACCGAGAAGCTGGAAAAGTTCCTCGGCGGTATCAAAGACCTTAAGAGACTTCCCGGTGCTATGTTCGTAGTTGACCCCAGAAAAGAAAAAATTGCAATTGCGGAAGCTAAGAGACTTAACATTCCCGTTGTTGCTATTGTTGACACAAACTGTGACCCCGACGAGGTTGATTATGTAATCCCCGGCAACGATGATGCTATCAGAGCCGTTAAGCTTATCGCAGGCGCTATGGCAGATGCTATCTTAGAAGGCAGACAGGGCGAACAGCTTGAAGAAAAAGCAAACGAAACAGACGAAGAAGCAGCAGAAGCTTAAGAAATAATAAACATGGATGAGGTTGTGGTAAAAACCGTTTTTCGGCTTCTATTACAGCCTCATTTTAAAGAAAAAATGTTGGAGGTTTTAATAATGGCTATTACAGCAGCAGCAGTAAAAGAATTAAGAGAAATTACAGATTGCGGTATGATGGATTGCAAAAAAGCACTCACAGAAGCAAACGGTGATATGGACAGAGCAATTGAATTGCTCAGAGAAAAAGGTCTTGCGGCGGCTTCTAAGAAAGCCGGCAGAATTGCAGCAGAGGGTCTCGTAAGTTCATATACAAACGATGATTCTACAGTTGGTGCAATTATCGAAGTTAACAGCGAAACAGACTTTGTTGCTAAGAACAAGGATTTCCAGGATTTTGTAAATACACTTGCCAAAATCGTAGCTGATGAAAATCCCGCTGATGTTGAAGCGCTTTCCGCTTTGAACTATACAGGTACAGATTTTACGGTTGCAGATATGCTCCGCGAAAAAATCCTCACCATCGGCGAAAATATGAACATCAGAAGATTTATCAGATATGAAGGTAACGTAGTTACTTATATCCACGGCGGCGGCAGAATCGGCGTTATGGTTAATATCGAAGGCAGCGATACAGCAGTTGCTAAAGAGGTTGCTATGCACATCGCAGCTATCAACCCCACATATCTTACAAAGGACGTTGTTCCCCAGGAAGATATTGACCACGAAAAGCACATTATCATAGCTCAGATTAAAGAAGATCCGAAAAACGCTTCCAAACCCGATGCTATCATCGAAAAAATGGTTGGCGGTAAAATCGGTAAATTCTTTGAACAGAACTGTCTTATGCAGCAGGAATTCTGTGTAAACACAGATTATACCGTTGAAAAATATTTAGCTGAAAAAGGCGTTAAGCTCGTTGATTTCGTTCGTTTTGAAAAGGGCGAAGGTATGGAAAAGAAAGAAGACGATTTCGCAGCTGAAGTTGAAAAGATGGCAAATAAATAATTTTTATACCATTATTAAAAAAATTGAGGGACGCATAAAATTTGTGTTCCTCTTTTTTAAAAATTTCCTATAAAATAAAAGGAATTTAAAGATTTATACCGAATATACATATAGGCTGTATTTTATTTTTGAAAGGATGGTTAATATGATACCAAAGTATAAAAGAATTTTGCTCAAGCTCAGCGGCGAAGCCCTTGCCGGTAACCAGGGCTTCGGTTTGAATGAAGCTGTGCTCAGCGGAATTTCCGAGGTGATAAAAAAATGTGTTGATATGGGCGTAGAAATCGCCATAGTAGTGGGCGGCGGTAACTTCTGGCGTGGCAGAAGCGGTGTTAATATGGATAGAACCCGTGCCGACCACATGGGTATGCTCGCAACAGTAATTAACGCCCTTGCCATTCAGGATGCCCTCGAACGCTGTGATGTTCCCACCCGTGTGCAGACGGCTATCGAAATGCGTCAGATTGCTGAGCCTTACATCAGAGGCAAGGCTGTACGCCATCTGGAAAAAGGCAGAGTTGTTGTTTTCGGTTGCGGAACGGGTAATCCTTTCTTCTCTACCGATACTACAGCCGCACTCCGTGCCGCTGAAATTGATGCCGATATAATCCTTCTTGCCAAGAAGGTTGACGGTGTTTACGACAGCGACCCCAATATTAATAAAGATGCCGTTAAGTTTGATAAGCTCTCATATATTGACGTTTTAAACCGTGGTCTCGGCGTTATGGATTCCACCGCTACCAGCCTTTGTATGGATAACAGCATTCCCATCCGTGTATTCGGTCTTGACGACCCGGCAAATGTAATAAAAGCCGTTATGGGCGAAGAAATCGGTACTATAGTAGAATAAATTTCAGGAGGATAATTATTATGAAAGAACAATATGCACAGTTTAATTCTAAAATGGAAAAATCCTTAAACTCTCTCGCCGGTGATTTTGCCGCTGTACGTGCAGGTCGTGCAAATCCCGCAGTTTTAGACAGTATCAAGGTTGATTATTACGGAAGTCCCACACCTATTCCCCAGCTTGCTACAGTTTCCGTTCCCGAAGCACATACCATAGTTATTCAGCCTTGGGATGCTTCTGTTTTAAAGGAAGTTGAAAAAGCCATCAATATGTCAGATTTGGGTATTAACCCCAACAACGACGGTAAATCCATCCGCCTTTCTTTCCCTCCTCTTACAGAGGAACGCAGAAAAGAGCTGGTAAAGGATATTCATAAGCTGGCAGAGCAGGGCAAGGTTGCTATCCGCAACATCAGACGTGATGCTGTTGACCATTTTAAAAATTTAAAGAAGAATAACGAAATTACCGAGGATGACCTTAAGGGTGCCGAAAAGGATATTCAGGATATGACAGATAAGTTCATTAAAAATATCGACAAAATGCTTGCCGATAAAGAAAAAGAGCTTATGGCTATCTAATCGGTAAACTATGATGAATTTAAGCTTTTTAAAGAAAATACATTCAAAGCTTCGTCAGGCTGCCATTGATGACGTAGAAATTGATATGTCACGTCTTCCTGCCCATATCGCCATCATAATGGACGGTAACGGCAGATGGGCAAAATCCAAAGGTCTTGACCGCCGTGCAGGTCATGCTGCAGGTGCTGAAACCTTGCACGAAATCGCTGATTTTTGCAGTGATTTAGGCATCAAGGTGTTGACTGCATACGCTTTCTCCACCGAAAACTGGAAAAGACCAAAGGAAGAGGTTGACGCTCTTATGGATTTACTTTACAGCTATCTTTGCGATGCAGATAAAAAGCTTGCAGGCAGAGATAATGTAGTCCGTGTTATCGGCAACCGCGCCCCCCTTCGCAAGGATATACAGGAAAAAATGGCAGAGGTCGAGGAAATGACCAAAAATAACACCGGTATGGTTTTAAATTTAGCTGTAAACTATGGCGGTCGTGAAGAAATCACCTTTGCTGCTCGAAGTATTGCTGAAGAAATCGAAAGCGGCGTACTCCACGCCGCCGATATTGACGAAAAGCTTATAGCCGGCAGATTATATACGGGCGGTCTCCCCGACCCGGATATTATAATCCGTCCCAGCGGTGAGTTTCGGCTCAGTAACTTTTTGATGTGGCAGGCAGCTTACAGCGAATTTTGGTTTGATAACCTTTGTTGGCCTGATTTTACGCCAAAGGATATGAAACGAGTTATATATGATTATCAGCAACGCAACAGGCGTTTTGGCGGTCTGTAGGTTAGTGAAAAAGAAAGGCAATGTGGTAGTATGGTAAAAAGAATTATCAGCGGACTTTCAGCAGTTGCAATTCTGCTTTTTGTTCTGTATCTTATTGACGGTGTAGGATTACCCCTCACCAACTATGTTCTGGGTTTTCTGATGCTGATTGGACTGTATGAAATCTATAAGCCTTTCGGTTTTATTAAACGTATGCCCCTTGCTTTGGTGGGCTTTGCCCTGGGACTGACGCTTATTTTCGGGAACTTGAATAACGCAGGATTTGTAATATCTATTATTTGTATATATATGCTGCTTATGTTCGTACTTGCGGTGTGTTATCATAAAACCATTAAGTTTTCCGATATTTGTATACTGC
Organism: Clostridia bacterium; assembly: GCA_045534775.1. Classification (GTDB taxonomy): domain Bacteria; phylum Bacillota; class Clostridia; order RUG12999; family RUG12999; genus JAZOTK01. The sequence continues at coordinate 16,595 of JAZSKI010000081.1, forward strand.
TTTTCACCACCCTTTATGTAAGCCTCGGCATCGCTCATCTGCGGCTTTTGAAAGAGATGAGCTTTGGTACCGTTATGCTGGTTCTTGTTTGTATATCGGCATTTTTTACGGATACGGGTGCATTTTTCACAGGCTGTTTTATGGGAAAGCATAAGCTGCTTCCCGAGATAAGTCCCAAAAAAACGGTGGAAGGCGCTGTCGGCGGTACTGTTACTGCGGCGGTTGGTGCTGTTATATTTTATTTTGTAATACCTCTGATTTTCAAAGGTATAGAAATAAATTTAGCAAATACCGTAATTATAACCGTCATCGGTTCTCTGGCAGGTCAGATAGGCGACCTTTCGGCATCTATGATAAAACGCGAGCTGGGAATAAAGGATTACGGTGAAATAATGCCCGGCCACGGCGGTATTTTAGACCGACTTGACAGCTTACTTTTCGTGGCACCGGTTGTATTTTATTTAAGCAAGCTGTTTCCCGTTTATTTTGTGATATAGTTATTTTGCGGTGCTTTCTCGCACCGCATAATTTTTAATCGGAGGTAATAGAATGAAAAATATATCCATTCTCGGCAGTACAGGTTCAATAGGAACTCAAGCCTTAGAGGTTGCAGAGCTTCACGATGATATTAAAATTTCCGCACTTTGTGCCAATAGGAACACCTCTTTAATCGAACAGCAAATTCGCAGATTTAAACCCAAATACGCCGCTATGATGGACGAAAAGGCGGCAAAAGACCTGAAGGTCTCCGTCAGCGATACCGATACAAAGGTTCTCAGCGGAATTGAAGGCTTTAATTTCTGTGCCACCCTACCCGAAGCCGATATGGTGTTGACAGCAGTTGTGGGTGTTTGCGGGCTTATACCTACTCTTGAGGCTATCCGTGCCAGAAAAACCATAGCTCTCGCCAATAAAGAGACCTTAGTCGCAGGCGGCAGTATCGTAATGCCACTTGCAAAGGAATACGGCGTGGATATTTTACCTGTCGATAGTGAACATTCGGCAATATTTCAGTCCCTTCAGGGACATCCAAATAAAATAAAAAAAATTCTGCTTACCGCATCGGGCGGTCCTTTCTTCGGTAAAAGGCGTGATGAAATCTATAATATGACACCAAAAGAGGCGTTAAAGCATCCCAATTGGAGTATGGGTGCGAAAATCACCGTAGACAGTGCAAGTATGATGAATAAAGGTCTTGAGGTCATAGAAGCTAAATGGCTCTTTGACGTAACTCCTGATGATATAGAAGTCCTCGTCCACAGACAAAGTATAGTACATTCTATGGTACAGTTTGAAGATAACAGCGTTATTGCACAGTTGTCAACCCCCGACATGAGACTTCCTATTTCCTATGCCTTCACCTATCCCGAAAGGCATTACTGTAAGACCCAAAGCCCTGATTTTTTTGAAATCTCAAGGCTTACCTTTGAAAAACCCGATTTCGATACCTTTGAATGTCTCTCCCTGGCTTTTGATGCCATAAATCGGGGCGGAAACCTGCCCTGTGCCTTAAATGCGGCAAACGAAGTGGCAGTCGCCCTTTTCCTTGAAAATAAAATTCGGTTTGGTGAAATTAGTGTACTTATAAAAGAAGTAATCTCAGCGTATAATGTTATTGACAATCCTTCTCTTGAGGATTTATTGGAAACTGATAGCTTTATCAGAGAGAAAATGAAAGGAAGATAAAATGAACGCATTACTTACTATCGCACTTACAATTATTATTTTTATGTTTATAATTATGGTCCATGAATTTGGTC
>JAZSKI010000023.1:0-47500 GCA_045534775.1 Clostridia bacterium
TAATAGTTGCATTTTTCTTCTCATTGTGGTATAATCTCCTTGGTATTATTTTTTTTCGCAATTTAATTATACCAAAAAATGAGGACTTTTGCAATATGCAATCGTCCTCATTTTTTCTCGGGCTATTTTGTCACAGCCCCTCTTTTTTATTCAAAAAAATATTTTTCAGCTTCTGCACATAAATAATGATACACAGGCAGATGGTATTCCTGGATTTTATAGGTTTCCTTTTCGGGGACTTTGACCGTTACATCAGCTATCTCCGCCGATATACCGCCGCTTTCCCCCGTAAGTACCAGAGTTTTTACACCTATCGCTTTTGCTACCTTAAGTGCCTTGACTACGTTTTTTGAATTTCCCGAAGTGGAAAGTCCTATCAGAAGGTCTCCCTCTCTGCCGTAGCCGTAGACCAACTGAGCATACATCATATCCGGTTCTACATCATTTATATAAGCCGAAAGGATGGCACTTTGAGACGGAAGAGAAATGGCAGGCAGTGCGCCCTGCAGTTTTTCACGTAAATCAGCTTCAATTCTTTCATCCTTCACATTGCGGCTCAGCAAAAAGCCTTTCATAAGCTCTCCTACAATATGGTCGCTGTCGGCGGCACTACCTCCGTTACCGCAGGCAAAAACCTTACCGCCGCACTTATAGGTATCAATAATGAGCTCCCTCGCCTTTTCTATGCTTTTGCGGCACTGCTCAAGTGCCGGGTATCTTTTCAATAATTCTTTCATATCAACAGTCTCCGTTTTCCGCTACGGCAAGAGCCGCATAGTCGCCTATGCTGTCTCCCAGCTTCGCTGCCGCTATTGTACAAGCCTTTGCCGAATGGCTGAGGGCTTCCCGCTTAATAACCAGCTCCGCTTTTTCACGGAGCAGTTTTTCGCTTCTTTCAAATATACTGCCAAGCACTATCATTTCGGGATTTAAGATGTCAATGAGAATTGACAGTCCAAGCCCTAACTTTTCCGCACATATATCATAGACTTTTTTAGCTGTTTCATCACCTGCATCGGCGCAGTCGGCAATAATTTTTGCGTTAATATCATCAAGGTCATCAAAGCTTTTGCAAAAGGCTGTAGTTTCGCCCGCCTGAAGCTTTTCCGTTGCTAAGGCTCTGCCAAGCTGAGCTATTCCTCCGCCGGAACAAAAGCCCTCAAAGGAACCACTTTTTCCATAGCCTACAGGTCCGAAGTCGCTGAGTCTGATATGACCTGCCTCGCCTGCCATATCGCAGGTCCCGCTATACAGTCTGCTGCCGAGGATAAGACCTGCACCGAGACCTGTTCCGAAGGTCAGAAATATCATATTTTTTGTACCTCTGCCCGCGCCGAATTTCCATTCCGCCAATGCACAGGCATTGGCATCGTTCTGTAGGTAAACAGGTATTTTGAATTTTTCTTTAAACCTGTCACAAATGTGTATATTATCCCACCCGGGCAGGTTAGGCGGTGACATAATTATTCCTTTTTCGGAATCAAGAGGTCCGCCACAGCTGATTCCTATTGCCCCGGCATGACCCAGATTTTCTATGGCTTTTTCAATATTATTAAGGGTTTCTGCCACATTTGTAGTTTGAAATTTAATTTTCTGCACAATACCGCTACTACTATTGCCTTTCACAACAGCACATTTTGTACCACCTATATCTACGCCTATGTACATAATTATTTTTTCATTCCTTCCCAATCCTTCAAAAAGCGCTCAATACCCAAATCTGTCAGCGGATGACCTATCATCTGGCAAATCGTCTTATAGGGAATAGTCGCAATATGCGCCCCTGCAAGAGCTGAATCCGTAGCATCCTCCGGGCTTCTTATGCTGGCAGAAATAATTTCTGTTTCAATACCGTGAATATCAAAAATAGAAGCTATGCTTTCGATTAAGGCTATACCGTTTGCCGCAATATCGTTAAGCCTGCCGACAAAGGGGCTGACATAGGTTGCACCCGCTCTTGCGGCAAGAAGTGCCTGTGCAGGACTGAAAATAAGAGTTACATTGGTTTTAATACCCTTGGCCGCAAGTGTTTTTACCGCCTTAAGACCCTCCTCACACATGGGGATTTTGATTACAATATTCTTATGAATTTTGACAAGCTCTACGGCTTCTTCTATCATTTTATCTGCTTCAAGACTTATAACCTCAGCAGAAATAGGTCCGTCAACGATATTTGCAATTTCTTTTACGACCTCTTCAAAAACCCTGCCTTCTTTTGCAATAAGCGAAGGATTGGTGGTAACACCACAGATAATTCCCAGGTCGTTTGCCTTTCTGATTTCTTCCACGTTGGCAGTATCAATAAAAATTTTCATATACTTTTCCTCCTTGGTCATATACCAAATATTATACCTACATTATATTCTCTTTTTTATAAATTTACCATAAATTTTTATGACAATATTTCCGCAAATTTATACTTTTCTGCCATTTACTTTTAAGAATAAATCATATATAATAATTAATAATAACTTTCAGGGAGTGATACTGTGACTTTAAATAAAATCAAGGGTCTTGTAAGCAAATTAAGTGTGGCTGTTATGAAGCCCTTTTCCTTCAATGGAATCGAAGCAGAAATAAATTATGCCGCCCGTGCGAAGCACTCCGGGAGCTGGCGTGTACAGACCCATATCCATCCCTGGTATGAGTTTAACTATGTATCGAAGGGGTCTGTATATACTACCATTGCCGATAAGGAATTTTTGGTAACGGAGGGTCAGTCCTATCTGATACCGCCGGGTGTATCTCACAGCCATCGTAACAATAAGGCCGGTGATGACGGTATCTGCATTCGGTTCAGTCTCAATAATACAAATAAAAATCTCGATATACGCAATATCACCGACTGCCTCGGCGAGGCGTTCCCCGCCACCTTTGATTCAAAAATCGAAGAGCTTTCTCTAAACGGCGGGCTTTTTGGCATTCAGGCGGAATTTACAGCCTGGCTTATGGGGATTTACGATAATCTTCATAATCGCTCCGCCGCCCTTCCCGCTACCGCCCGCAACACTCTTTCTTCTCAGGTCATACTGTATATGGAGGAATACTCCGCCCATAAAATCTCCGTACAGGATATAGCGGCTGCTCTTAATTTAAGCTATCGCAGTCTTTCAAGAAAATTCAAAGCGGAAACGGGTATCACCATTACGGAGCAGCTGACGAAAATTCGTTTAAACGGTGCTAAAATACTGCTTACAACTACTAACAAGCCAATCCACGACATTGCCGTTACCGTAGGCTACGATAACGAATTCTATTTTTCAAAGGTGTTTAAACAAAACGAAAAAATCACTCCCTCTTACTATCGAAAAAAATATTATCCATTATCAAAAAAAGTTTGATTTTTGTATTGACAGCTGAAAAATTTTATGATAAGCTATACTCGCAAACTAACACGCGTTAGTAGGATAAAGTTATGACTAAGAAAATTACTCGCCGTGAGGTTGCCGCCGAGGCGGGGGTATCTGAAACCACTGTATCGGTAGTAATCAGCGGTAACGCTAACATCAAAATTGCAGAAGAAACGCAGAAAAGGGTTCTTGATGCGGCAAAAAAATCAGGCTATGTTCCCCACTACGCCGCCCGTTCAATGGCAAGCGGGAAGTCCTCTGTTTTAGGAGTAATTTCGCCTTGGGGTGCAGAGACTTGGTTCTTCGCTCAGACCCTGGACGGTATCAGCGAAAGTGCCGAAAAATACGGTTATGCCACCCTGCTTTGCGGCAAGGGCGAAGAAGGTGCAAAAAAAGCATCCGAAATTTTCGTGAAGGCAGAATTGACGGGTTATATATTTATCGCCCTATACAGAGATTATGTCGGGGCTGTGACAAACTGATTTAAATCAGTTTGTCACAGCCCCGCTTTTATTATTCTTCAGAAAAATTATCTTTTCCCACTCCGCAAAGGGGACAAACCCAATCCTCAGGTACGTCCGCCCATTTTGTACCGGGAGCTACGCCGCTATCCGGGTCACCTGTTGCTTCGTCATAAACATATCCGCAAACGTCACATACATATTTCATTATAAATTCCTCCTTATATTAAAACAAACCGGGAATACTTATTCCACCTGTTATTTTGCCCATTTTCTCCTGCATCATACTATCAGCCTTTTTTACGGCATCATTTACAGCTACCATAATCAAATCCTGGAGCATTTCTACGTCATCAGGGTCAACCGCTTCGGGTTTTATAGTTATTTCCGTAAGCTGTTTTTTGCCTGTCAGCTTAACAGTTACCATACCGCCGCCCGATGAGGCTTCAACAACCTGCTCCTCCATTTCTGTCTGTGCCTTTTCCATTTCCATCTGCATTTTCTGAGCCTGCTTCAGCATATTGCCCATGCCGCCTCCGCCGCCCGGAAATCCGTTAAATTTTTTTGCCATGTTTCTCATCCTTTCAAAATTATTCATGTATTACTACGAAATCATACACCTTCAGCTTTTCCGCCAGGCTTTTGTTTTCCTTTTCGGTTATGTTTTTCTCAAACTGAATTTTCCTCGGTTTACTGCCGCAGACCTCTTCCACAACTGTTGCTATTTTATTTTTGAAATCCTCTTTATCCAGAAAATTAATAGCGTTAGCTCCTTTTTCGTTTGAGGCTGTCAGCAGCAGCACGTCTCCCTCACCTGCCGGTTTAAGGCTTGACAAAAAGGCGGTGATACCCGGGTTTTGTTTCTTTACGACCGCTAAAATATCAGCCCATTTATCCTTGTATTTCCCTTTGAACTCAAAGGTGACAGGCGGTTTTTCTTCTTCCGTTTCCGCCTTCTTTTCCGGCGGAGGAGCCTGCGCCACCTTGGTTTTTACCACAACACCCTCTTCCAGCTTCTTCTCAAGCAGAGAAATTCTGTCGGCCATACTCTCGGCAGAGCTGTCATATATGGGCATACACAGCTTGATGACGGCAAGCTCAACCACTATACCTGCGTTTGCCGAAAGCTTAACTGTTCCTGCCGTTTCGGAGAGTACCTTTATACAATTAAGTAATTTTTCTTCCGTAAAGCTTTCCGCAAGCTTTGTCATTTCTTCAAGGCTTTCTTTTGTGCCTTCGAGAATTTTGTTGCTGCTTCCCGTCAGCTTCAGCATAAGCAAATTTCTTACGCTTCTTAAAAGCCCGTCAAGTATCTGCACAGGCGATTTCCCCGATGCCACGCCTTCGTTTAATGAGAAAATTGCGGATTTTGCATCCTCGTTGATGATAGCCTGTAAAACATTATGGTTCAGCTTAAAATCTGCCACACCCAAAATATTTACCACATCATCATAGCTTATTTCGTTTTGACCGTATGCTATAACCCTGTCTAAAATGCTCATAGCATCTCGCATAGAGCCTTCCGCCATATTGGCAATCAGGAGAAGTGCCTCGTATTCTGCCGTTATCCCGTCAGCATCTGCTACTTCCTTCAGCTTATTTGCCACATCCGTAGATGTGATGGTTCTGAAATCAAACCGCTGACATCTGGAAAGAATGGTCTGCGGTAGCTTCTGCACCTCGGTGGTTGCTAAAATAAAGATTACGTGAGACGGTGGTTCTTCAAGGGTTTTAAGAAGTGCATTAAATGCACCCGAGGACAGCATATGTACCTCGTCAATTATATAAACCTTGTATTTTGCCACGGAAGCGGTATATACCACCTCGTCACGAATTTCGCGGATATTTTCCACGCCGTTATTTGACGCGGCATCAAACTCCACAATATCCATTATACTGCCATCTGCAATTCCTTTACAGATTTCGCATTCGTTACAAGGGTTACCGTCTGTGTTATTTATGCAGTTAACAGCACGGGAAAAAATTTTTGCCGTTGAGGTTTTTCCCGTACCTCTGATACCCGTAAATAAATAGGCGTGAGCAACTCTGCCCGAAACTATTTCGTTTTTAATCGTCTTTGTTATATGGTCTTGTCCCACAACTTCATCAAAGGTATCGGGACGCCATTTTCTGTATAAAGCCTGATATGACAACTGCTCACTTCCTTTCTAAAAAAATAAAGCCGTACACCTCATTATCGAATATATGATATGTCCGTTTTATAACCTTCGGCTCCTGACAGGCACCCTTACGGCACATACAAACTTCTGCTTATCGCTGCTCGGTTCCCCGCCTGACGAAGTTCACAGCATCATATTGCGTAAGACCCGTTTATCAACACCAAATAAATTATATCCGATAACACATCAACAACCCTCAAATGAGGAATTCACCCTTGCTGAAGCGGATTGCAAGTACAGGGCACCGCTAACTCCCCGGTTAGTACGACCAATTTCAAGGCACACCTGACGGTATGCACTGAGATTGCAACTGTTAAATATGACACAGTATATATTGTATCACATTTCAAAAAAAAATGCAACTGTTTTTTCGATTTTTTTAATAAAGACCTTTATATCTCAAGTGACGCTATTTTTATGTTAACCTCAAGAACCACAAGCCCCGCCATTTCTTCAAGGGCTTCTTTAACATTTTTCTGGATTTCTTCTGCAACTGTTCGCATATTACCGTTCATTTTTACGGTAATGTCGATTTGCAGAATAACGCCGTTTTCGGTGGTTTCTATTTTGACGTCCTTGCATTTTGCCCCTGCCGATTTATTTGCTTCGTGCCTGCAAATGCTTATTACCGCACTCTTTGAAAGCACGTATTCACCTAAATAACTGTAGGTCGGGCGGACTATGGTTTTATCGGATACCACCGCCCCTTCTTTCATTTTAAACAGCACCTTAAGAGGGTCGATAAAATATCCCGAAAAGCTTTTCCTTACCTCAAAGGCAGGTACGGGAATAACGTGTTTCCCCTGAGTTTTTCTTATGTTTTTAGCCTGGTTTATTTCCTCCTCAGTAGAAATATCCCGAATATTTATATATTCCTCTATGGGGTCTACCTCCAGCCTTTGGGCAATTAAATCTACCATATCCACCGATGTTCCTAAAATCAGCAGGCTTTTCGGTTTGATTTTTTTAATGGCGTTTTTTACTTCCTCACGGCTGTCATCAAACATAAATATAGCACGTTTAACCGATGCCATAGAGGTTTTTTCTCTTTTGGCACTTTTTCCTGCCACTATCTTGCCTTTACCGATTAAAAGCCCGTCGTCTACTATATATTCAATATTATGCTCATCTGCCACTATGCTGGCACGGTAGCTTTTACCGCTTCCGCTTTCGCCTACAAGTGCAAAAACCTTCATGGCTGTCACCCCGTTTATTCTTCAATGTCCTTATATTTCTCCAACAGACCTATCCATCCGAAGGCTGTTACCTTCTCGCCCGTATCCTCGTCCTCAGTTTCGTATTTTTTATACATACCGCATTTCTCAAAAAAAGCGACTGCACCCGTATTTTTACTGTAAACCGATGCATCTATACTCTTATATTCCGTCATACAATGCTCTAAAAGCTGTCTGCCTACGCCTCTGCCGCGGTTTCCCTCCGATACGCTGAGGGCAATTAAAAAATCCCTGTCAATTACAGCCACAAAGCCTATAGCCTCGCCGCCTTCGGTAAAAACAAAGGTTTCCGCCATATCCAGAAAATCCTCCGACAAAAACCCGTTGGTTTCGCTGCTGCTTTTATCCCACAGGTCTTTAACCCTATTTTCGTGGGTTTTATTATATTTTTCTATCATAATATCACCTTTTGTGTTTGAATTTGTGCAGAAGTCCTCCACCACCGATGCGTTCCCCCTACCTTCAGGTAAGGAAGGCTTTTGGGTCAGTGTCTCGCCATCGTCGCAAGGAATAGCCCGGGTTTGCTCCCCTTGTCTAAAGGGGCTGTCAGCATAGCCGACCGGGGGATTTGGTTCTTCGGCAGATTTTCAATTCTCAACCTGCTTCGCTTTGTGGAACAATCTTTGAAATTACTGCCTTTTCTTCTGTCAGATGGGTTTTGAACACCTTTTCAACGTCATCTGCTGTTACGGTTTTATAGGCATCAAATATTTTAAACATATCAAGTCCCGTTGTATTATGTCTCGCTATGGCTCCTGCATATTCCTCCGGGTCATCAAAAATGCTCAGGCTTCTGCCGAATACTTTTCTTTTAATACGTTCTAAATCCTCGCTGTTCACCTTAAACTGTGCTATGGCTTTTTTTATTCTTGCAAAAACCTCATCGGCGTTTTCGCTCTGGTCGGAAATTTCGGAAAAGCCGTAATATTCCTCGGCAGTATAATCAATGCCGAAGGCAGGGGTAATAAGTCCTTCGCCGTAAAGCTCATTATAAAGCTTTGAGCTTTTCCCCAGCAACAGCTCCATAGCGATTTTCACTTCTGCCCGACGTTTTTCCGTATTTTCCGCCGCCTCATCCTTAAAGCCTATCATATACATAGGCACAGCTACGCTCATTTCCTGAACTACCTCTTTTTTCACGATTTCCGAAGGCTCAACGGGGTATTTTCTCTTAACCTCAGCCACCGCAGGAACGTCCTTCAAAAACTCATCAACCCAGCCTTTTACCTCATTGATATCAAAATCTCCTACCAGCGACAGGGTCATATTAGACGGATGATAAAAGGTATTATAGCAGGTATAAAGGGTATCCTTTGTGATTTCCGATATGCTCGCTACCGTACCTGCAATATCCCGTTTTACAGGGAAATTCTTATACAGACAGCCAAGCATATTAAAATAGCATTTCCAGGACGGGTTATCGTCATACATTCCTATTTCCTGACCGATAATGCCTTGCTCCTTTGCCACATTTTCTTCCGTAAAATACGGGCTTTGGACGAAAGTTAAAAGGGTCTTTAAATTCTCTTTGAAATTCTCCGTACACCAGAAATAATAGGCAGTCATATCGAAGCTTGTATAGGCATTGGCACCTGCACCGCACCTGCTGAACATATCGAAAACATTGGAGCCGTCAGGCTGTTCAAAGACCTTATGCTCAAGAAAATGAGCCACTCCATCGGGGACCGATATAAATTCCTTTTCACCTACGGGTACAAATTCATTATCAACAGACCCGAAATGAGTGGAAAAGAACGCCGCCGATTTACTGAAGCCCTCTTTTTTTACCATATACACCCGAACGCCGCTGCTGTGGGTATAGCCGGTTACTGTTTCGTTTACACTGCTGTATTTAATTTCATTCATTTTATTCCATTCCTTTCAGGAAATATACCGTATCGGGATTCACGGTCTTTGCCGCCGCGATTATACCTTCCCTCGTTACCTTGCGGATATTTTCGATTATCTCCTCTATATCCTCCCTGACGCCTGCCACCTGCTGACCCACATAAAAATCTATAAGTGTGGACGGTGTATCAGCAAGGGAGCTGTAAGCGTTTATCAGGCTTTTCTTTGCCGCATCTGTTTCAAAATCGGCAATGTTTCCTTTTTTCATTTCCTCAAGCTGGTTAAATATTTCATTTTTCGTCTCCTCGTATTTATCAAATTCTATACCGGTGCTGACGTTTATAAGTCCTTTCCCGCGTACAAGTCTTGAATAGGCATAATAAGCAAGGCTCAGCTTTTCGCGGACATTATTAAAGAGTTTGCTGTGGGTGCCGCTACCGAAAATGCTGTTCATCAGCATCAAATCATAATAGCTCTCACAACTTGTTTTCATGCCAATTACCAGCTTACCCTGCGTTACGTCCATATTTTCAAAAACATACCGAACCTCGCCCGGCTCGGGAGATTTTTCGGCAGGTCTCATTTCGCCTTTTGCTTGGATTTCGCCAAAAATCCTTATAATTTCGTCTCTGTCACATTGCCCTATGGCGAATATATCTATTTTTGAATTTTTTATAATACCGTCATAGTGAGCTTTAAGAGTTTCCGCTGTGATTTTGCTCAACTCCTCTTCGCTGCCGTATTCATAAACAGCATAAGGCTCGCCCTTGCACATTTCCTCCGTCATACGTTGGGAGGCGTATTCTTTTTTGTCGTTTTTAAGTGCCGCTATGCGGTTTTTAAGATTTTCCTTCTCCACCGCCACTACCGTCTCATCAAAGGCAGTACCGTCGGTTTTGGGGTTGAATATTATTTCATAGAGAAATTCCGCCAGCAGCTTTGTCATATTTTCGCCCGTATATTTATCTGTCGGGGCTGATATCTCAAAGCCTATGACCTGAGTTTCGCTTTTTTTCCTTATTCCCGCACCGAAGCTTGCTCCGAACATCCATTCCAGATGCTTTTCCAGCGTTATTTTTTCCGGATATTTTTCTGAGGCATTTTTAAGCACCGCCGCCAGCAGAGCATTAAGGCTCGCCTCCCCTTCAATGGGTCTGTAAATATTCACACCTAAGGTCAGGGTTTTAAATTTATCGGTTTTAAGCATATTAAGGGTCGCTCCGCCCTTTAATTCAAATCTTTCCATTATTGCTCCTCTTCTCTGTTTTTAAAGAGACTTGCCACGTCATTTTCGTGCAATACCTCAGGATAATTCACCACCTCGTCATCATCCCCGTAAATATCCTCGTCCTCTTCTATATATTCTTCCTCGGTTTCTTCAATTCTATCCAACAGATATTTTTTTATAACGGGGTATGAAAACATCTGTCCTATAAGCCCTTCTACGGAAATCATAACCGTTACGGTAAGAATAAAGGCTATCAGCGGATTTATAAAGGAATAGAAAAGTATTCCATAAACTGCTCCCCTTACTATCATACCGCCCAGGTTTCTCGGCATTGCCAGTACAGTCATTATAAAGGCATTTTTATATATCTGTTTCAGGGTAAGGGTAAAGGTAACCATCATTGTCCATATATAAGTGTGCATAATTAAATACAGTACCACCACCATCGCAAATAATACTCCAAGCACACTATATATAAGCCCCTGATTCCACATAATAAGATAAAATCTGAGGTTTATCAGGAACACCGTCATTACAGCCACGTCTACGAGGAACGCCACTATACCCTGTTTAAAATTTTTCTTTGTCTGTTCAACAAAATCGCTCCACAGCCACGCGTGGTCTTCTCTGACATAGTTTCTGAGTATGTAGGTATATCCCGTAACGCAGGGGCTTCCTGCACCGAACATTACAATCGCCATTGCTACCGCTGCTCCCACTACAAGCATTCCAAGCGCTATATCTATTTCAGACGCAAGACCTGCCATAACGTCGCTTAAAAGCCAGCTTACTATAAAAATATAATATATAATCGCAGGGATGCAGGTCACAATATACAGCAAATTAAGCTTAACATAGTTCCAGAATTTTCTGAAAAACAGTTCAAAAAATCTCGGCACACCTTTTTTTTGTGGTTCATCCTTTTCTACTCCTTTACCCGGTTTGTTGTAGTTTGCCATTCCGAAAAATCCTGCCATTTTCTCTTCTCCTTTTATTTTATCATATTAATAATTATGTTGTTATCTATAAAATACTTTGCAATAAACGAGGTTTGTACCCCTTCATAAAGCACATCTCCGCCGCCATACGCCGCAACTATAAATACTATTGCCGCTGTTATGTAGCACAAAACGAGGCCTATAAGAAGTCCTGCCGCTCCACCCAGCACCTGATTTAGCTGTTTTATAACAGGAACCTTTGTCATTATTCCCAGCATACCCATAATAAGCGCTATACCTATTTTTATCACTATAATAAAAATTATCACAAGAATAACCGCAAACACCGTTTCAGCCGCAGCCGCCGCTATGGCATCAGCACCGCTTGTAAGCATTTCGGGTGATATAAGCTTTGACAGGTATTCAGGCATATTGCCATCCACCGCCGCTGTTATTGTAGGTTTGACGGTATTTGCTATGCTTGTTTTTATACCCTCCAGTATATCTGCCATAAAGGGAACGGACATCATCAGGTTTACAAAAGGATTATATAAGGTTACGCCGAGAAATATACTTAAAATAAGAGATACAAATCCCATGACAGTTTTCACAAAGCCTCTTTTTGCACCAATAACTACGCAAATTAAAATTATTGCTATACACACTAAATCCAACATACTCTCATCCCCTTTTTTATCTGATAAATCTCAGCTTAGCCGTATTTCCTTCGTCAAGATATACTCTGTTGCCGAACTTAAAAATACTGCCGTCATAAATATCAGTATCACACGAAAATTCTTTTCTGTTTGTTCCTTTGCAGTTTGACATTACCGCAGTTTTCCCCGATATTATAAGTATACGGCTTAAATTTGTGGAAATTCCGTCAATTTCACCTTCAAACACAAAGCTTCCTTTTTTTCTTCCGTTTATGCTGTAGCTTGTTACCGTCTGTCTCAAATCAAGACTGCTGTTTCCGGTTACGAAAATCAAATTCCCTTTTGAGGAAATATTAAACCGATTAAGAACCTCGCCTTCGTATTCTATCTCTTTTTTAACCTGACCGCCGGAGGATAAGATTCTGGTTTTAATGTCTGATACCACTACTAATCTGCCGCTTTTCCATTCAAGTGCCGAAATCAGCTCTCCTTCGCAGGTTAAGACTGTTTCCCTGGAGTCCTTCACCGTAATGTCAAAGTATATAATATTACTGCACAGTCTGCCGTTTGCGCTGTCGGCAACGGCTACCGCCAGGGTTTTGCCGTCCTCTGACAAGGCGGCATCTGTCAGATATCCGCTACCTGCCCACCACGCAAACCGTTGCTCGCCTTTATCGTTATATACCGCTATGCCGCCGTGATAGGGTTCTTTATCCATAATGACAGCTATATCTCCCGTTTCATTTACCTTCACGTTTATCACAGGTTCATCTGTCAAAATCATTTCATATTTACCGTTTTCTTGAATAGAATAAACTGTTTTGCTTTTTGCGGAGGATACTGCCGCATTATGCTTTGCCACCGACATAATCGGTTTATCAAGCTGTCCTTCTATATACCACTTTTCCTTTCCGCCGCGGTTAATTCCCGTAATCCCGTTTTTGTCGCAGGCTACCACTATATCTGCCATGGTATCGCTTATCCTATCCGCGGAATTGCTCGTCAGATAGGTTGCCTCTCCGCCTACAGGTATCAGCTCTGCAATATACTCGCGGTATCCTGTCAGACATATCACCGCCAGGATAATTACAGCCGCCACGGCATATTTCTTTCTTCTTTCAACCCTGATATTTTTCTTTTGTAATACACGTGGTTTATATTTTTCTATCTGAGCCGCCAAAGCCACACCTCCTTTTAACGTTTTCCGATATGTATAACTGCCAGCATACCCTTGCCTGTTTTTATTTCTGCTTCAGGCTGTGTCATCACATTACTTATGCCGAGAGGCTCATGCCACGTCAGCCTGCCTCCCGCAAGAGCGTATTCAAGCCCCTTTGTATAAATATCCTCGACATCGCCGCCAAGGGGAAAAAGAGAAACCGTATCGCCGATTTTCCCCTTTATCTTACCTTCCTTTTCAATGACGAAAATTTCCGTATTTTCTCCTAAAACACGCAGAGCTATCCCCTTTTTTGCGGCATACGCCGCCAGGGTTATATTGGCAAGCTCGTGGTCAACTCTGCCGCCCAGGCCGCAGACCACATCTATATTTTTATATCCCATTTCAGCCAGATAATCTACGCACAGCCTTGTATCTGTTTCGTCCTTTTTAGGATTTGCCCTGATGAGGGTTATATCCTTGGGCAATTCTTTGACAGAGTCCATATCGCCGATAAGGGCGTAGGGTTTTACGCCTGCACGACAGGCATTTTCATAGCCTCCATCGGCACATACGGTCATATACCCTTTTACATCATCTGCTCCGCCAAAATCACCGCCTGCAAAAATTATGGCTTTTTTCATCGGTTTACCCTTCCTTAATTGCTTTTATTGCCGCCGCTATATCCGTTGCACCAAAAATACTGCTTCCTGCTACCAGCACATTTGCTCCCGCTTTTTTTATAATTCCGCAGTTTTCAGCCGTTACTCCTCCGTCAATTTCAATCAGAAACTCCTCGCCTGCCGCCTGCCTGAATTTTTTTACCTTTTCCAGCACATCAGGTATAAATTTCTGACCGCCGAAACCGGGATATACGCTCATTATGAGTATCATATCAACGCGGTTTACATAATCTATGTAAGGCTCAGCCTCTGTGTCGGGTTTCAATACAATCCCCGCCTTTATTCCGTAGGAATGGATTAAATCTATACATTCATCTATATCGCTTTCCGCCTCTACGTGTACCGTTATCATATCGGCACCGACTTCTGCAAAGGGTTTTATATAATCAATCGGGTTTGACAGCATAAGATGAACGTCAAAGAACGCCTTGCTGTGAGGTCTCAGCATTTTTACCACAGAAGGTCCGAAGGACAGGTTTGGGACAAAATGCCCGTCCATTATATCAAGATGAAGCCAGGTTGCTCCGCCTTCCTCCGCTTCTTTTGTCTGTTTACCTAAATTTGCCGCATCTGCCGACAAAATAGAAGGTGCTATTATAATATCTTCCATTACCGTTCCCATTCCTTTATATTTTTTAATCTTTCGTAAAATCTTACATAGCTTTCATATCGGCTTTTTCCTATAGCTCCTGCCTTCAGCGCCTCTTTTACGGCACAGTCGGGTTCGCCTATATGGCTACAGCCTCTGAATCTGCAATGACCTTTATATTCATCAAATTCGGGAAAATAATCCTCCAGCTCGGTTGCTCTTATATCATCAATTTCAAGGCTGGAAAAGCCCGGCGTATCCGCTACATAGCCGCCGCCCGCCAGAGTCAGCAGGGTAACCTCTCTCGTGGTATGCCTACCGCGACTTATTTTTTCGCTGACCCTGCCTGTTTCCAAATCGGCTTCGGGTAAAATCAAATTCATAATACTTGTTTTGCCCACTCCCGAGCAACCTGCAAAAACTGAGGTTTTTCCTGTTAATTCAGCCTTTATCTCCTCTATACCGTCACCGTTTTTAGCCGATACGGTAAATACCTTGTAGCCCGTTTTTTTATAGGCTTCAACCAGCTCCGCCGTCTCTTCTTCCGAAATATCCATTTTGTTTATGATAATATAGGGCGTAACACAGCTTCGCTCCGCCGCTACCGTCAACTTATCTGTAACCTCTGTTACGGGAGACGGCTCCGCCGCCGCAAATACAATAAACATATTATCCACATTGGCTATGGGCGGACGTATAAACTCATTGCGTCGGGGTAATATTTTTTCGATACTGCCGTCAGGGCTTATCTCACAAGCATCACCCACCAGAGGGGTAAGTCCTTTTTTTCTGAACACTCCTCTCGCTTTACATTCCACTATACCCTCGGAGGTTTTGATATAATAAAAACCTCCTATTCCTTTTACTATTATCCCTTGCATACCTTTTATTCCTCATCCTCAACGGTCAGAGATATCTCGTTGCCGACGGTACCCGCAGTAGCTTTCGGGGTAGCCTTCGGAGTGGCTTTTGGCGTTGCCGTTGATTTAGGCGTTGCCGTTGCCTTGGGTTCGGGTCCTTTGCTTACGGTGAAGGCTATTTTTGTTCCTTCCGCTACCAAAGAATCCGGTGATATTACCTGAGATATTACCACACCCTCCGCTGAGGTGCTGTATTCATTGCGTATTTCTCCTTCTTCAAGTCCTACGGCACGAAGGGTACTTATGGCGTTTTCTTTTGTTAAGCTTTTGAGGTCGGGGACCTTCACCTTGGTATCTGCCTTGCCTGTGCTGACATAGATTACAATTCTGTCGGACACGCTTATGGCACTACCGGGACCCGGTGACTGTTTAAATACCGTATCTTTAGGATAGGTGGCGTGGCTGTCGTATTCGTACTGAACGTTGCTGTAACCACCTTCATCCAACATTCTCATTACCTTGTTTATATCGTCACCCTCGAAATTCTCCATTTTTCCTATACCGTTTCCCAGGCTTACTACAACCTGGATTACAGGCACGTCTTTAACTTTACCTTTTTCGGGGGTCTGGCGGATAATTACATCCTTTGTCTTGTCGCTGTATTCCTCACCTGCGGTCTCGATTTCAAAATCGGCGTTCTCGTACTGCAATAAGGCTTCGTCAATATCCATACCTACGAGAGTGGGAATATCCTCGCCGCTACCCGGACCTATGTTTATGGCAAACACCACTATAAAGGCACATATTACAAGGACAGCCGCCGCACTTATCCACGCCGCCGAGTTGTTGTTCTTTTTGCGTTTTCTTGGCGAAGGGTCTTTTTTTACTTCAGATATATCAAAGCCCTTCGGTTTTTCCACTATAGGGATAAACTGTGTTGCATCCTTATCTATCACATTAACTGATGACGGCACAATTTTTACATTCTTCAAATCCTGCGCCATTGCCGCCGCAGTAGGGTATCTCATTGACGGTTGCTTTGACATAGCTTTAAGAACTATATCCGACAGCACGCCCGGTATCTCGGGTCTGTATCGGGTAACGGGATCTGCCATACTGTCAACGTGCATTTTCGCTACTGCTACCGGGTTATCCGCATCAAAGGGAAGTCTCCTTGTCAGCATTTCATAAAGCACTACGCCAATAGAATAAATATCCGATTTAAAATCCACCACGCCGCCGCACGCCTGTTCGGGCGAAAAATAGTGAACCGAGCCTATCATATTTCCCTGTCTCACGATAGTTGATGAGGAAACGGCACGGGCAATCCCAAAATCCGTTACTTTAACAACATTATCGCGGGTTATCATAATGTTATGAGGTTTTATGTCCCGATGAACTATGTTCTTTTTATGGGCGTGTTCTATCGCATCACAAATTCCTATGGCAAAATCGCAGGCTTCCTTCCAGTCTATTGTTCCGGTTTTAATAAGCTCCTTCAGGGTTACGCCTTCAATATATTCCATTACAAAATAGTCTCTGCCGTCTTCTTCACCTACGTCAAAAACAGATACTATGTTCGGGTGATTGAGGCTTGCCGCCGACTGGGCTTCCACCCGGAAGCGTTCTACAAATTCTTTATCCGATTTAAACTCCTCGCGAAGCATTTTAACTGCTACAAATCTGTTAAGCAGGCGGCATCTTGCTTTATATACAATAGCCATACCTCCGCTACCTACTATTTCAAGAATTTCATATCTGTTACCCAATATTTTTCCTATCATAGCCGTTCTCCTCTCAAATCAATAACTATTGATGTCAAATCATCGGTACTGCCTGCCGCCGCCGCTTTAGAGCAAAGTAGCTTTGCGGCTTTTTCAGGTTTGTTTTTCGTAATGATTTCTATAATCTGCCCTTCATCAAGAACGTTTGATACCCCATCTGAGCAGATAACTATATATCCGTTTTTACGTTTTAATATCTCCGTATCTGTAAGCACGTCCGTTTCAACGCCGAGAGCATTGGTTATGATGTTTTTCATAGGATGCTTTTTCGCCTCTTCTTCGGAAATCTCGCCTTGCTCCACTAATTGCTGTACATAAGAATGGTCTTTTGTCACATAAACGATTTCACCGTTTTCAATAACATACAGCCTGCTGTCACCTATATGTGCCGCTATAATCTTATTTTTCTCAATCAGGCACATAGCTATGGTAGTACCCATTCCTTCAAACTCCGCCTGTGACTTTGATTTTTCATAGACAGCCAGATTAGCTTTTTTCAGAGCCTCCTTCAAGGTCTTTTCAGAATATTTCGTCAGATTTTCTTTTATAACCTCTATTGCCGTCTTGCTTGCAATGTCACCTGCCGCATGACCGCCCATGCCGTCCGCAACTATGAAAATTCCTTTGTCTTCTTCACAGCTTATGTAACAGCTATCCTGATTTTTATTATGCTTTTTCCCGGTTTCGGTATATGATGCCGCAATCATGTCATCGCTCCTTCCCTTTCTCTTGCTTCAGCACGAAGCTGACCGCAGGATGCTTTTATATCGTTACCAAGCTGTCTCCTTATGGTTGCGTTAATGTTTCTTTTTTCCAGCTCGGCTTTAAACTGTTTTTCGCTGACGGTTTGTCTGATGTTTTCCCTCGCCTCATTTACGGGAATCAAATTCACGTGGCATTGCATTCCTCTCAGCCTCGATGCCAGCTGTGCTGCACACTGCGGCGTATCGTTAACGTCACGTATAAGAGTATATTCAAAGCTTACCCTTCTGCCCGTCAGCTTAATATATGCCTTGCACGCCTTTATAAGCTCATCTATATTATATTTCCTGTTTACAGGCATTATTTCACTTCTGATTTCGTCGTTTGGTGCGTGGAGTGACACCGACAGGGTTACAGGCATTTTCTCCTCTGCCAGACGGTAAATTTTATCCACCAGTCCGCAGGTTGACAGCGATATATGTCTGTAGCCTATGTTAATTCCTCTCTCGTCGCCTACGTTTCTCAAAAAGGTAATAACATTATCATAGTTATCAAGAGGTTCACCTATACCCATCAGCACTATATTAGAGATTTTTCCACATTCCCCGGATGCAAAAATCACCTGGTCAATTATCTCCCCTGCCGTCAGGTCGCGGATTTTTCCGCCTACGGTAGAGGCGCAAAATTTACAGCCCATATTACAGCCTGCCTGAGTTGAAATACAAATACTTTTGCCGTGTTTGTATTCCATGACAACGCTTTCAATAAACTCGCCGTCACGAAGCCGCCAGACCAATTTCACCGTACCGTCCTTTGATACATATTTCGCATACATTTCAGGTACGGATATTATTGCCTTTTCCTCCAGTTTTTCTATAAGCCCTTTTGAAATATTAGTCATTTCACCAAAGCTTTCAACACCTCTGTAAAGCCATTCGTAAATCTGTTTTGCCCTGAATTTCTTTTCACCCAGACCAACAACAAATTCCTCCAGCTCTTCATAGGTCAAATCCTTTAAATTTATCATATTTCCTCCAACCGATAGCAATTCAGCTAAATTTTGCACCTTCTGTGCAAAGCTAAATTAAATTTGCCTTAGCGTGCGTGGCATGTTCAGCTGAGTTTACCCAACTTAGCTCGCAAAACGCGAATTTAGCTGAATTCATCAGAGATGAATTCATTATACGCGAGGCATAAGGTTTTGATGCAATCCCTTATAGTTTCAAGTTCGTGTTAAGTTAAGGACAAAAATTTATTTTTTGTTTTTTAAAACAAATTCACATTTTTCTTCATTTTTTGTCCCCTCATATAAAATTACAACGGCTTTGTCCCGTTCCCATTCAATCTGATAATTTCCGTTTAGATAATTATCGGGAAGACTACCTATTGATCTTATAAAAAATAAATTTTCTCTTTCGTACACGCGTATGCCTTCAGCCGTAAGAAATGACCATTCCTCAACAACTATAGACTTTTTTCTATCAGGAGATGAAAAGCTATAATAATCTCCTCCTGTTGTAAAGGCACACAGAAAAAGCGAAAACAACAATATCCCTAAAGTTACCAATGTAGAAATGAAAACTATTACTTTTTTATCATGTTTTTTGATAACAATTATCAGAAACAGACTTATAACTATCAAGGTTTCAAGTATATAAAATACGATAGAAGTATCCATTCCCAGAAAATAAATTTCTAAATTACATCCATATTCACTATTGAATATTACTCCTAATAATATCAATAACAAGATTGATATTGCCATTGCCAGATAGCACGCTACTACTATTCTTCCTTGATTATTCTTATATTTCAATATTCTTTACCCTATCATTCCTTCTTTGTAAAATAAAGGTGCATCTATCATCAAAGCTATTCCTATAAATAGTACAACAAATAAAATATCCAGTAATAATTCACTCTCTAAAAAGCCATAAAGCCATCTGCTTGAGTCTAAATAAAATACCAAAAGCACAATTCCAACAGCAGTACAAGCTAAAGATATTATTTTGTCATATTTCTTTTTATTTTCACTTCTTTCAGTGCTAATCTTTTTTATTCTATGTATTATATTAAATCCACAAATTTTCATTATTGCAACTGTTATAAATAATATTGAAATGATTAAAAACATCCTAACAGTTCCTTTCGACAACATTCGACATATTTATAACGCTTATGTCAAGCTACAATCAAAAAATTTTGCACTTTCAAAGGCTTCCCCTTGAGGGGAAGCTGTCACGAAGTGACTGATGAGGTGTGCTGTTCTTTGTTTGCTTCCCTTATGGAAAATTCTAAACCCCGGTCCCTTTCACACTTCACATTTTTTTATCTTCGCCATATAAAACCCGTCGGTTCCGTTTTTGCTTGTAAAAAGCTGTCTTTCCTCTTCCAACGCGAAGCCGTCTTGGTTTTCAAGGAATTTCTTTATCATATCGGCATTTTCCGCTTTACTTACCGTACAGGTGGAATAAACCAATATCCCGCCTTGTTTAAGATATTTTGCACCGTTGCACAGTATCTTATATTGAATCTTCTGCAAGGCTTTTATATCTTCCTTGGAGCGTTCATATTTTATTTCGGGTTTTCTTCTTAAAATCCCAAGCCCCGAGCAAGGTGCGTCCACTAACACTCTGTCCGCCGAATTTTCATATTTATCGCAATATTCACAGCCGTCCTGCAGTCTTGCTTCCACTATGGTAATTCCCAGCCTTGCGGCGGTGGTATTTATAAGCTGCAGCTTATGGTCATATATATCAAAGGCTGTAATCTTCCCTTTATTTTTCATCAGCTGTGCTATATGTGTAGCTTTTCCGCCGGGCGCACCGCACATATCAATTACGGTTTCACCCTCCCGGGGGTCAAGAAGCTGTACCGCCAGCATAGATGCCTCGTCCTGGGGATAGTAAAAGCCGTCATAATACAGCTTATCCTCAGCTACGTCCATTCCCTTTTCAAGAATAACGCTGTCACGGCTGAGGTCTCCCCTTCTGCCGCCCAGCTTCTCCGCCAGAGCCTCCGCCGTAATTTTCAGCGTATTGGCTCGCAATGTAAAGGGCGGCTTTGTGTTCCCTGCTTTTATAAGCTCCGCTGCCTTGTCGGGAAAGTCTTTAAGCCACATATCGCAAATCCATTTGGGATGAGAATAAATTATACCGAGCCTTTCGGTTTCATCCTCAGGATAGGTAATTTTCTTATCGTTTCTTAAAATCCCCCGCAAAACCGCATTTATCATACCCTTTGCGAAGCCCTTGCCCTCTTTAACCGCCAGCCTGATGCTTTCGTTTACAATGGCGTAGTCGGGGATTTTGTCCATATACATAATCTGATAAACTCCCATACGAAGGATAGTCAAAACCGTCATATCGGTTTTACTTACAGGTGATTTCAAATAATGCTTCAGTATATGGTCAATATGAATTCCATTCTGCAATACGCCGTAAACTATATTGGTAACAAGGGCTTTCCCCCGAAAATCCATACCCTTCAGCCTGCCTGCCAGCTCCAGATTGGAATAGGTTTTTTTAGTATATATATTTAATAATATTTCTAATGCCTTTTTACGTTCTGTCATTTTTTAATCCCTGTTTCTCGATATTAGTATAAGTCTCAGCAGACTCATAAGACTTGTAAGAGCCGCCGCCACATAGGTAAGAGCCGCCGCCGTCAGCACCTTTTTAGCTCCCGACATCTCATCGGGAGTGAGGGTGTATGAGCTTTCAAGCACCGCAATGGCTCTGCGGCTGGCGTTAAACTCCACCGGCAAGGTAACCACCTGGAACAGTACCACCGCACCAAACAGCACTATACCCACATTCACCAACACGGGGAAGCCCAGAACAAAGCCTAAAATCGCCAGGGGTACAGCCGCCGATGACCCGATATTTGCTATGGGTAAAATACGGTTACGGAGCTTTATGGGGAAATATCCCCTTGCATGCTGGATAGCATGACCCGTCTCGTGTGCCGCCACGCCTATTGCCGCAACACTACTGCTGCCGTAGACAGGCTCCGACAGCCCGATGCTGTTGTTTCTCGGGTCAAAGTGGTCCGTCAGCTGTCCACCGACAGGATGTACCGTCACATTGCCGATACCGTTACCACGCAAAATGGTTCTCGCCGTTTCTTCGCCCGTTATTCCTCTTGAGGAAAACACCTTTGAATATTTTGCAAAGGTGCTTTTAACCTTATACTGTGCATAAATCGAAAGTATCACCATAGGTACAACCAATACTAAATAATAAATATCAAATCCGTATAAATACATAATATACCTCCATGTCACGCCTTCGGTGACCTGTCTGCTTAACTATTCCGTAACGCTTAATATTTCCCTTCCCCTGAGAAGGTCTGCCGCTTTCATTCTTTTTTTACCTTCAAGCTGTACCTCATCAAAGGATATACAGCCTTCTTTTGCGGCTACCGTCAGTCTATCCTTTGCTTCCACGATTTCGCCCGGTGCTTTATCGGTTTTTATATCAACCACGCTTGCCTTATATACCTTCATTATTCCTTTATCGGTGACTACAAAGGCTACAGGCCAGGGATTCATTCCTCTAACCAGATTATAAATCTCTTCCGCTGTTTTGTCAAAGGTAATTTTAGCCATTTCCTTTTTCAGCATAGGTGCAAAGGTTGCCTGCTCCTCATCCTGAGGCACAGGTGTTATGCCGCCTTCCTCCAGCTGTTTTATCGTATGGCACAAAAGCTCTGCACCTTCCTTTGCCAATCGGTCAAACAGCTCGCCTGCGGTTTCTTCACGTCCTATTTCGGTTTCATATACCTCTAAAATATCACCGCTGTCAAGTCCCTGCGACATATACATGGTTGTAACTCCCGCCGTTTTATCGCCGTTTATTACACTCCATTGAATAGGCGCGCTGCCGCGGTATTTAGGCAACACTGACCCGTGAAGATTGATACAGCCCAGTCTCGGATAATCCAGAATATATCCGGGCAGGATTTTCCCGTACGCCACCACTATTATTATATCAGGCTTTTCTTCGTTTAAAATCTGTAAAAAACTGCCATCCTTCAGGGTTTCGGGCTGATGTACGGCAATTCCCTTTTCCACGGCGACCTCTTTCACGGGAGGAAACGCCGGTTTTCCGCTTCTGCCCTTGGGCTTATCAGGCTGGCATACCACACTTGTAATCTCTATATTCTCTTCTAAAAGCCGATTTAAGCTCACTACGGCAAAATCGGGTGTTCCCATAAAAACAGCTTTCATCAGTTTTGTTCACCTTCTGTCAGATTTCTCGCTTTTTCAATAAATAAATGCCCGTCAAGGTGTTCTGTTTCGTGGCAGAAGGCTCTCGCCAGAAGTCCTGTTCCCTCTGCTTCAAATTCCTTGCCGTAACGGTCCTGTGCTTTTATTTTAACATATTCGGGACGTTTAACGTCACCCCATTTACCCGGCAGACTGAGACAGCCCTCCTGCCCGTCCTGCTCCCCTGAAATCTCGATTATTTCAGGGTTTATAAGCTCCATAAGTCCTTCACCTATGTCAATTATTACCACCCTGCGAAGAACAGCTATCTGCACCGCCGCAAGTCCGACTCCCCCGGCGGCACGGAGTGTCTCTTCCATATCCCCTAAAAGCTCATGGAGTCTGTCGTCAAATTTTTCCACAATTCTGCTTTTTTTATTCAATATGTCGTCACCTACGGTGACAATTTTTCTAAGTGCCATAGCTTTTCTCCTTTTTAATTATTCGTTATCATAAAACCGACGTTGGGTTTATCACTATATCCATCTTCACCCTCGACTTGCTTTTTAAATGCTTTTCATTTACATATTCCAGCACATCGAGCATTTTTTCCGTTGCGGAAAATTTAATCAAAATCCTGTATCTGTATTTATTCTTTATCTTCTCTATCGGTGCCGCCATCGCTCCGTACAGCTCCCGGCACAGCCCCTCCTGCTTATCACACAGCTGTCTCAGCAGCTCCTCTGTTTTTCTTGCACAGCTTTGCGTATCGGTCAGGCTGTCACCTGAGAAAATTATGTTAACCAGTTTCACAAAGGGTGGATTACCGAGCATATATCTCAGCTTGATTTCTTCCTCGTAAAACCGTTTATAATCCTGAGCTTGAGCCATTTTAATCACGTCACTTGCCGGATTATAGGTCTGGATAATCGCCCGACCCGGTTTATCGCCTCTGCCTGCTCTGCCGCAAACCTGTGTCAACTGAGAAAAGGCATATTCCGCCGCACGAAAATCACTTTTATTCAGAAGTACATCTGCCGAAAGCACTCCCACCAGCGTGACAGTGGGAAAATCAAGACCCTTTGCCACCATCTGAGTTCCCAGTAATATATCTATATTCTCTTCGCGGAATTTCTTGAAAATCCGCTGATGAGAAAGCTTTTTTGTCGTAGTATCCGCGTCCATCCGCAGTACTGATATTCCGGGGAAAATCTGTTTCAAATCCTCCTCTGCTCTTTGAGTGCCGCTACCGAAATATTTTATATAAATACTGCCGCACTGAGGGCAGACGTTTATATTTTTCTCGCTGTAGCCGCAGTAATGACAGCTGAGTCTGTCTCCCCTTGAGTGGTAGGTAAGAGTTACGTCACAATGGGGACATTTCACCGTATATCCGCAGTTTCTGCAGGATACAAAGGTGGAATATCCTCTGCGGTTAAGAAATAAAATAGTCTGCTCACCGCGGTTCAGGTTATCTGCAATTTCCTCCGCCAGGCGTTTACTTATAACGGTTTTGTTCCCGTGATTAAACTCTTCGGTCATATCAACCGTTTCCACCTGAGGCAAGCTGCCATTATTATGACGGCTTGTCAGCTCAAGGAGCTTATATTTTCCCCGGGTTGCACCGAAATAGGTTTCCAGACTCGGTGTGGCAGAGGCTAAAATCACCGTAGCATTATACTGCCTGCCTCGCATTAAGGCTATGTTTTTTGCGCTGTATCTCGGCGAAACCTCCGAGCGATAGGAGGTTTCATGCTCCTCGTCCACCACTATCAGCCCCACATTATCAAAGGGAGCAAATACAGCCGACCTTGCACCTACCGCCACCTTCACCTGACCGTTTTTTATTTTCCGCCATTGGTCGTATCTTTCGCCCATGGAAAGACCGCTGTGAAGAAGGGCGATATTTTCGCCGAACCTTCCTACGAAGCGTTCCGTCATCTGCGGAGTGAGTGCAATTTCCGGCACTAAGATTATTACATTCCTGCCCTGCTCTATACATCTCTGTGCCGCTTGCAGGAATACCTCGGTTTTTCCGCTTCCCGTAACGCCGTGAAGGAGAATAACGGAGCTTTTATCCTGTTGCATACTGCTGTAAATTTCGTTAAGTGCCTTTTCCTGCTCCGGTGTAGGACAAAGTCTTTCGCTTCTTTTTTCCGGGGAAACGGGAGTTCTGTAAACCGTTTCCGTCTCTATTTCAATATATCCTCTTTTTTCAAGTAATATTACCGACGGCATACTGCACCCTGCCATAGACAGCACATCTGCAATGGGAATTTTTTCATGCTCGGCAATAATTTCAAAGGCGGTCGCCGCCGTTTTGGCATTTCTCCGTAAATCCTCAAGGGCTTCGTCTGTATCCTCGCAGGTCAAAACTGCAAATTTTCGCGTTTTTTCCGTAGGATTTCCCACTAAAGCTTCCGTAATCCTGATTACGTTCTTTTTCGCAAGTGCCGTTATGGGAGCCGTATTTTTAAAGCCGCACATATTTTTCAAATCAGTAATTTCCACACCTGAGGGTGCAACTGCCAGAGTATCGGTTATAATTTTCTGTTTATCGGTCAAATCCTGCAATGTTGCCTCTTCAGCTAAGGTTACAATTCTTTCAAATCTCGTCTTGATATTGGGCGGAATCAGTAATCTCACCGCCTCTGACATAGGACAAAGGCAGGTACGTTTTATGTGCCTTGCCAGCTCAATAGCCTCCTTCGACAGCATCGGCGCACTGTCAATGGGGCGGATAATCTCTTTCAAATTATCGAATTCGGATTTTTCCGCAAAGCCTGTAACATACCCGATTTGCTTCAAATTGGCGTTGCCGAAGGGAACCTCCACTCTCATACCCTCGCAGACGGTTTCATCTGCCAGGTAGTGGAAGGTTTTGTCCAGACTTTTTATACGGCTGTTTATAACTACCTCTGCAATTTTTTTCATAGCAATTCAATCGCCCTGTCCAAAATTATTTTTGCAAGCTCTGTCTTTGGCATATTTTTAAGCTGTGTACAGCTACCTTCTCTGTTTATGATACAGGCGGTATTGGTATCGTGGGCAAAGCCTGCCTTTTCCTCCGCCACGTTATTTGCCACTATCAGGTCTGCACCCTTGCGGAGCATTTTTTCATAGGCTTGCTCTGCCAGATTGCGTGTTTCCATACAAAAGCCTACCACTACGCCTTTCTTGTTTTCCTTGCAGACAGCTTCTAAAATATCGGGGTTTTTCACAAGCTCAATTACGGGGACTTGGTCTTTTTTCAGTTTATGAGCCGAGTATTCGGCAGGTCTGAAATCCCCTACCGCCGCCGCTTTGACCACGATGTCACAGTCCCCTGAGCTTTCAAGGACCGCGTCCTTCATCTCAAGAGCAGTTGTAACGCCGATTACCTCTATCCCATGACGGGGTTTCAACTTCACCTGACCCGATACCAGCTTTACCTTTGCCCCACGGTCAGCGGCAATTTTAGCTATGGCATAGCCCATTTTCCCGCTGGAGGGGTTAGAAATAAATCTGACGGGATCCATATATTCTTTAGTTGGTCCCGCTGTTACAAGAACCTTTAACCCTGCCATATCCTTCGGGGTTAAGGCTTCTTCGATATATTCAATTATTACGTCATTTGATGCCAGCCTGCCGTCTCCTTCACTGCCGCAGGCAAGTCTGCCCTTCTCAGGTGGCACAAAGGTATACCCAAGCTCCTTTAGTTTTGCTATATTGCCCTGAACTATTTTGTTTTGGTACATATTGGTGTTCATAGCAGGTGCAAAAATAACAGGAGCTTTGGTTGCCATTATAGTGGTTGACAACATATCATCAGCAATACCGTTTGCCACCTTGCCTATAATATTTGCCGTTGCAGGTGCAACGATAAAGGCATCCGCCTTCTCTGCCATGGAAATATGTGCTATTTCCCAATGCTTCGGCTCCTGAAAGGTATCGGTCGCCACAGGGTTCGACGTAAGACTTCTGAAGGTTACGGGAGTTATGAACTCCTGTGCCGATTCGGTCATAATCACATTGACCTCGGCTCCTGCCTTTACAAGACGGCTCGCCAAATCAGCCGCTTTATAAGCGGCTATCCCTCCGCTGACTCCAAGTATAATTTTTTTATTTGACAGCATCAGACCATGCACCTCAATTATTCTTCAAATTCTTCTGTTTCTCCGTCCCCTTCCTCAACCTCGATTACAACCACATCAGGGGACGATGCCGCAGTCTCTTCAATTGCAGTCTCGCGGGTAATATAAATATCATCATTGATTATTTCATCCAATGCTCTCGTAATGGGTTTCATGGGTTTCTTGATGTTTTTAGCTTCCATTCTTTCCTTACGGTGCATTTCAAAGGATGAAAGCTCGGGCTGTTTTTCTTTCTCAGCCTTTCTCTCCTCCTGAGCAATATCTCTCGCTCTTTTAGCCGCCGTAATAACCAAATCATAACGGCTGCAGCCTTCTCCTAATTTTTCTACCAAATCATTTATCGGTGGGTATATCATTTTATTTTTCCTCCTGTGTTTATATAATCTTATTTTTCTAAAAGCTTATTTATAAGCTCTTCATTTCTGCACGCTTTCAGCTTTTCCGCCGTTACTATGCTTTCAAGCCTTGCTACGGCTTTTTCAACGGTATCGTTTAACAGCAGGTAGTCGTATTCCGGCATAAACTCAAATTCTTCTCTTGCTCTGTTTAACCGTTTTTCCACTACCTCGGGAGTTTCCGTAGCCCTGCCCGTCAGCCTGTCCTTCAGCTCGGCAAAGCTTGGAGGTACTACAAAAATCAGGATACATTCGGGGAATTTCTCTTTTATCTGCAACGCACCCTGAACCTCAATTTCCAGGATTACATCATTCCCCCGTGAAAGCTGTTTCTGTACCTCTTCAGTAGGTGTACCGTAATAATTATCGCAAAACTGCGCATACTCCAGAAATTTATTTTCCGCAACCAGCTTTAAAAATTCTTCTTTGGTTGTGAAATAATAATTTACACCGTCTATCTCGCCTGTTCTCGGCTCTCTCGTGGTCATAGAAACCGAGAGAAACGCCTTTTCGTTGCGGGTCATAAATTCCTTGCATACCGTACCCTTGCCTACTCCCGCAGGACCCGATACCACCAGCAAAACACCTTTACTGCCCATCAAGCTCATCCTCCTCTGCCACTTCCTTGCCTGACAGTCTGTGAGCTACTGTTTCCGGCTGGAGAGCCGATAAGATAATGTGGTCGCTGTCCGTAACCAATACGGCACGCGTTCTTCTGCCGTAGGTCGCATCTATCAACATCCCTCTGTCTCTCGCTTCCTGGATAGAACGCTTTATAGGCGCGGATTCGGGACTGATTATGGCTACCAGCCTATTAGCCGATACTATATTTCCAAAGCCTATATTTATCAGCTTGATACCTTCCTGTGATTTCATAGACTTCCTCCTATTCTATATTCTGAACCTGCTCACGCAGCTTCTCAATTTCACTTTTTACCTCTACTACATATTTTGCAATCTCCAGATTATTGGATTTTGACCCTATGGTGTTTATTTCTCTGTTCATTTCCTGTACAATGAAATCAAGCCTTCTGCCGATGGGATTTTCGTCATTTAAAATATTCTTAAATTCCGTTATATGAGACCTGAGTCTTACAATCTCCTCGTCGGTACATATTCTGTCGGCAACTATTGCCGCTTCCGTCAAAACTCTGCTTTCGTCAACGGCGGTATCGCCTAACAGCTCTTTTAATTTCGCCGTCAGTCGCAGGCGGTATTCCTCTACCGTTTGCGGCATTATTATATTTATTTTTTCCACAACATCCAGAATATAATCCGCCTGGGAAACAAGAGTCGTTTTAATTCTCTCGCCTTCACGCTGTCTCGCCGCCACAAAATCAGCAAGCGCACCCGTCAAAGCTTCCGTAATCTCTGTTTTCAGCTTTTCTTTATCCTCTTCCTGCTTTTCAACCACAAGAACATCGGAGAAATGTGCCAGCTTCACCGAGGTTGCATCATTGTCTACTCCCGTAACCTCAGATATTTTCGCCATAGCCTTGAAATATTCGTTTAACAGCCCCTCGTCCACCTTAACGGCACGAACCTCATCCCCAAAGCCCTCTACCGTCAGGAAAACATCAATTTTTCCCCTTGAAACGCTGTCGAGAATTATTTTTCTGATATGGTCCTCTAAAAATATATACGCCCTCGGAAGCTTGATGTTAATGTCGGAATATCTGTGGTTTACGGATTTTATTTCAAGTACAATTTTTTGATTTTCGCTTACAAACTCACCACGACCATAGCCCGTCATACTTTTTGCCATGTCTACACCTCCTCACTATATATTGTACATCTAATAAGGCAAAATGTCAATGTTTATTTTGAAAAAACTTTAATTTTCTCCCATTTTCACCATAAAACAAAGACTTCCTTGACTTTTTATAATTAAATTGCCGTAATCGGCATAGTATATCATCCCCCGCCGGGGTATATCAAGTGCGTAGCATATCCTAAAAATCAAAAAACAAAATTTATATAATTTTCAAAATCCTCTCCGTTTTTTTCTTTTTATGTTTATGTTTAAATTTATTTTATTTATATATATATATTATATATATTTTAATATATATAATTATAGTGTACACAAATCTGTACACATATCTGTACACATTTTTGGTTCCGATTCTGGTTCCAATTCTGGTTCCAATTCTGGTTCCGATTCTGGTTCCGATTCCGGTTCCGATTCTGGTTCCGATTCTGGTTCTGTACACATTTTGGCTCTGCATACACTCCCTTTTCTCTTTCGAGCCGAAGCTGTACATATTTTCGGCTTCCTCCCATTTTTAAAACAAAAACCACTCCGCAGTTTTTGTTTCTGTTTTGTTTAGATTTATTTTATTTGTGTTATATATATCAACATATATATTTAGAATCTCCACATATCTGTACTCATATCTGTACTCATTTTCGTGCTTCTGCTTGTATCAATACTTGTGCTTCTGCTTGTGTCAATACTTGTTTCACCTTCTGTACACATTTCTGTGTCACCGGTATACTGCTTGTGCTTGTATTTCTCCGCCAGTGATACCATCTCATAAAAAGAGGATGACCTGTCATGGGTGATAACCTTTATAAATCCAAGCTCCACAAGCTTGTCACGGGCTCTCACTATCTCAGTTTGAGATGTATGCACGTATGCCGCAAGGCTCCTTGTACTTATGGCAACGGGCCGTCGCCAATTAATGGTGTTGGACATATACATAAGTGCATACCAAAGAGCCTGCGCCGTAGTCGACATTTTTGTTACGGAAACCAACTCCGAAAATTTTACTACTTCCTTTAAATAATTCATAATTTCTCCTCCGCAGTATAATTTTTATACAGTGAAAGCTGCCTCGTCCACCTGAGAAAAATTTTTTCCGTCGGGCAAATCCGAGTCGATTTTCAGCTTCATTTACAGTATATCGCAAAAAGAGATATTTGTCAAGTGGTTTTTCAAAAGTTGATAGTAACAAGGTATTTTTTTAATATGAAGTGTGAAGTGAATTCGGAATTATTTTTGAAATTCCGCAGGAGCAACCAGCTTCTGTTGTTTCTTTAATTAACAACAAACCTCGTAAATGCTTGGGATATTTATCGCCAATTGAGTTTATTAATAAAAATGTTGCACTTGCCTTGACAATCTGACGAGGGCTTTACAAGGGAGACTGTATTTCGGTAGAAATTCCGTAGAAAATC
This sequence comes from Clostridia bacterium, assembly GCA_045534775.1. Classification (GTDB taxonomy): domain Bacteria; phylum Bacillota; class Clostridia; order RUG12999; family RUG12999; genus JAZOTK01. The sequence continues at coordinate 30,591 of JAZSKI010000023.1, forward strand.
ATCCTTTTTGAGGTTTCCCCCTGAGGGAAGCTGTCGCTGTAAGCGACTGATGAGGCTGTGCTGTTCTTTGTTTGCTTCCCTTAAGAGAAATACCGGTCCCTATTCCCTTTCATCCACATTTCACACTCTGAATTAACTCTGCACGCCCAATTCCGAATTTTCTCACCTTTTCCTTATCGCCAACAGAAGCTTATCTACGTCTCTTGGAGAATTAAACAGTCCGGGGCTGACCCTGACTGTACCGCTTTCCTTTGTTCCGTAAGCACTGTGTGCCATGGGAGCGCAATGAAGTCCGCATCTTACGGCTATATTATACTCTCTGTCAAGATAATCGCCGATTTCGCCTACATCCTTCCCTTCTGCATAAAAGCTGACGGCAGCAGTCCTCCGCCTTGCTTCGGGACATAAAACCGTAACCCCTTTTATATTCATAAGTCCCTCTGTAATCCTTTGTGACAGCCTTCTTTCATAATATGAAATTTCTTCTAAGCCTCTTCTTTTTATATAATCGCAGCCTGACGAAAGACCGCAGATTGCCGCCATATTAAGCGTTCCGCTTTCATATTTGTCGGGTAGGATTTCAGGCTGGCTCAGCATTTCCGAGTTACTGCCCGTACCACCTGTAATAACAGGTCGCGGATTATATTTCGGCGGCAGATAAAGTCCGCCCGTACCCTGAGGACCCAATAATCCTTTATGACCTGCAAAAGCTATCATAGCATCCCATTTCTCGCCGTATATTTTATCATGACCCGCCGTCTGAGAGCAATCCAGCAGCAGTCTTATATTTCTTGTATGACATATCTGTGCCGCAGTTCCGGCATCATTTATGACTCCGCTGACGTTTGAGCCATGGTTTAAGATAACCATTTTTGTATTTTCCGTTATCAGGTCCCTCAGAGTCGAAACATCACAGTATCCCATGGCATCCAAGGGCATAAGCTTCAGCCTGCAACCAAGCTGTTTTAAGGGTCTCATTACCGAATTGTGTTCAAGGGGCGAAATAATCACCTCATCACCGTTTTCAAGACTTCCCAGAATTGCCGTATTGAGAGCTTCCGTTGCATTTTTTGTAAATATCAGTCTCTGGGGATTTTCACCGCCGATAATTTCTGTTACCGTCTCCCTCGCCTGCCATAGCTTCTCCATAGCCTCGCCGGCACTTCTGTACCCTCCCCTGCCGAAGGATGCACCGCTGTGCAGTATATAATCATAGACCGCCCTTGCAACCTGCGGCGGTTTAGGAAAGCTTGTAGCGGCATTGTCAAGATAAATAGGATTTTTCCCCACATATTCCACCCCCCATTGTCAGTATATGTCGGAGGGGAAAGGAGTGTGAATCCGGAAAGCTGACACCTCATCCACCGCAACCGTTCCCCCTTCCTGCGACTCCCTTCGGTCGCTTGCATAAGTTTCACCAACGAAATCATAGATTTCGGGTGTCACTTGCCTCAAAGGGGAAGGCTTTTACAGATAGAAATTCTATAGAAATTTCATCCATACATCTTCCCTTTTCACTACTAACCCCTAATCTCTTCCATTTTCTTCCGCAAGCAAAAACCAAGTCGGAGGTGTTCTCCGACTTGGTTTTATTCTTTATATTTTATTATTTTTGCCGGCACACCTGCCACAACGGCTTTTTCCGGAACATCCTTTGTAACTACAGCTCCTGCACCTACCACTGCATCATTGCCTATATGCACATCTCCTATTACAATAGCTCCTGCCGCTATACGCACTCTGTCGCCGATAACGGGAGCATCCTCTGCCGAGGTCATACCTATAGTCACCTGCTGATTTATCCAGCATTCCTCGCCGATACTTTTAGCACTGATTATCGTGGCAAAGCCATGCTCTATAAACAAGCCTTTGCCGATATTCTCTGTATGAATAAACAGCGTTTCCACATTTTTAAAAAGAAGCTTCAGCAAATAATGACGCAAGCCCGTTTTAGTCTTAACCCGCTTTGCTAAAATATTTCTGAATTGCTTTTTGTAGAGAAGTAAATAAAGCATTACGAAAAATCTGCTTTTACAATACCCCGTTTTTTCAATATCAGGCTGTTCCATCTATCCAGATCTCCGTATATCAGGTTCTTGTTTTTTGAAGAAACCACACAAAGATACGCAACCCATCCCCGCCATAAATTAATTAACATAAAGATACCTTTGACAATGTTTATATTTTTCAAATCCTTTAAAAATTGCATAATCTATGTCTCCTCAGATTTTACTGCACTTCGTTCAGCGGAGCTTCTTCGACCTGTTCCCGATTTTCTCCGTATATCAAGCCATATTCCAGCTTGCCTGCCATATCTTCAAATTCTTTCATGGTTCTGCCGTAGTTGACCCAGTCGCCTTCCTTTGAAAACTGCTGTGCTTCCCTGTATTTTGCAAGAGCGTTTTTCAGTAGCTCACTCATGGTTTCCGTTAAATCATCTTCCTTTGAGATTACGATTTCCCCTTCCGGTACGCTGTAATCTGTTTCAGGCTTTAATTGCAACAGCTTCAGCATAGCCTCTGCCATCGTGTTTTCTATAACCACACCGTCACCGCATACGGCTATGACCTTCTTAAGCTCAGGCAATGCTCCCTGTGCCTGTCCCATAGTATAAACAGGTTCAATATACACAACCGTATCCATTATGGGAAGTATGGTCATATTACCACGGATAATCCTTGATTTATCGTTTTTCAGCTTTTCAAGCTCTTCCGTTACCGCCGTATCGCCGTCAATCTTATTTTCAATTTGCAGGCTACCGCTTACCTGTTTATCTCTCGGGAAGGTGAAAAGCGTCAAATTGCCGTAGTTTTCACGGTTTGACGATACCACAAGCCACGCTGAAAGAATACTGTCTTTATTCGCCACCGTATAAGGTGCCATCATCATAAGCTCACCGCTGTTACCCAGCAGATTACTTCTGATGTAATAGGGTTCAACCGTCTTTATTTCCGGACCCGTTCCTGTTTTCTCCTTGGCAAACTCCCAGACATCGGAGTTTGAATAGAAGGTAGAGGGGTTTGTGGTATGATATCTTTTAAACATTTCAGTCTGAACCCTGAAAAGCTTTTCGGGATATTTTATCTGATGGAAAATATCAAAAGGTATAGACCCTTTTGCAAAGCTTTCGGGGTACATTTTACTATAGGTCCGGATTATGGGGTCGTTCCAGTCGGTAATATATCCCGTCACCTCTCCGCTGTAGGCATCAACGGTGATTTTTACGCTGTTTCTCACGTAATTTGTACCGAATTCGTCATCAAAATCGTAAATTCTTTGAGCATAAGGATAATAATTAGTGGTGGTATAGGCATCTATCACCCATAAAATTCTGCCGTCCTGAGACACCGTAATATAGGGGTCATCATCAAAGGTAAGGTACGGGAAGGCAAGCTCTGCTCTGTCTATAACATTCACGTTGGTTAAGATTTTACTGTTTTCGGTAAAATATCCCGATACCGCCAGATTAAAATCCATCAGTTTTGCCGCGTAAAGCATTCTGTTAACAAAGCTCAGATTGATACCCGCACCGCCGTCATAGGAAAATTCCTTTTCTACATTACCTTCATAGCCGTCAAATTCCTTTTGGAAGGAATTTGCTATGACGTATTCCTCCTCGGTTTCGCCGAAATATATTCGCGGTTGAGTGATTTTAAGAGTGCTTCCTCCTGTTTCGTCAGTAATAAAATCCGCACCCGACCCCGATACGCCGCATGCCGCCACGCCGAAGCCGTGGGTAAATTTCAGCTTTCTGTCAATATAAGACATTTCCTCATCATTTTTTATTTCTCTGACCGCGATATATGCAGATTTTTCCTTACTCTCATGGCGGTATTTCATATAATCAACATCTTTAAATTCATAGCTGTCTCTCAGTGACTGAAGTTGATTATACACACCCAGCACCGTATTCTCATCTATCATTCTTACGCTTTCAAGCTCTGCGGCATTTTGGCTTATCCCTTCCTCCGCAATGGTTCCCGACAGTCCGTATTCCATTTCCGTAACCTCGTCCAGCTTATAAGCCTGTCTCGTATAATCAATATTATTTTTAATATAATACCTCTCCACAGAAGCTTCGTTAGGACGTACCACAAAGCCCTGTACCGCTACCGCACCTACCAGCACAAGCACCAGCATAGCAGGATAAGTAAGCGCCACGTAAAGGGCTGATTTATACATCCTCTTCCATACCATTATCAGCACAAGTATACCTACAACTGTCAGAAGATAAGGCGTTATCCTGAATAAATTTGACCAGATTACCATAGTGGTATATTTACCGCCTACACTGCCGTCATAATCGCTGAACATAAATTCTTCGGCATAAAAGCCTGCAGAAAAAACCGTTACCGCAAGTATTAGCAGAATGCCCACCGTCAGATGCTTCATTATACCATGTCTGCTCAGCATATTCCGTAGCTTCCCGCCGCCGTTTCTGACATAATACATAAAATACATTATTACCGAATAAGCAAACAGCACCGCCGTCAGGATATATGCCCAGACGGATATGTCCTTATAAAAGGGGCGCTGGAATACATAGTAGCCTATATTTTTATTAAAAATAGGGTCGCTGTGCAAAAACCAGGTAGGGTTCGTTGCCATCATTGCCGAATACGCCGTTTTATACGGCAGACAGGCACTTATAAATATTGCAAGCGCTGTTGTTCCTATAATAAAGGTCGCTTTTCCCTTTAAAAACACCGCCGTCTCGTCCCATTTAAGCAGGTTTCTCTGAATTACCTTAGTGGTTATTATAACCGCAATTTCCGCAATTATAAAGGCAATAATTCTTAAGATTACATCTGTTTTTATTTCCGAAATATAGCCTGTCACATATTCCTTACCGACCTCTGCTATATTGAGATAATTCAAATAAATATTCGCACCCCAATAACAGCACAGTGCCGCAATGACTAAAATAAGTGCCGCTATCCATCTGCCTTTGTGGTCAATTTTTACCTTCACGCCTACTCCTCCTTAATCAAAAAGTGCCGCCGCAAATTCCTCGGGTATAAATTCCTGCAGGCTGTCAATACCCTCACCGCAACCGATATATTTAACAGGAATACTCTGTTCGTTTGTAATGGCGATTACAACACCGCCCTTAGCCGTACCATCCAGCTTAGTAAGAATTATACCCGTAATATCTGCCACCTCTCCGAAAAGCTTAGCCTGACTTAAGGCGTTCTGTCCCGTTGTGGCATCAAGGACCAGATATACGTCTTTTTTTGCATCGGGAGCCTCGCGGTCTGCTACCTTCATTATTTTACGAAGCTCCTCCATAAGGTTTTTCTTGTTATGAAGTCTGCCTGCCGTATCTATAATCAGCACGTCCGCATTCCGCATTTTTGCCGCCTGCATGGCATCATAGACCACTGCCGCCGGGTCAGACCCCTCCGATTGCTTTATAAGCTCCGCACCGCAACGCTCTGACCATACCGTAAGCTGGTCAATTGCCGCCGCACGGAAGGTATCTGCCGCCGCCAACATGACCTTCTTCCCCTCCGCCTTGAATTTATAGGCAAGCTTGCCTATAGACGTGGTTTTCCCTACACCGTTAACTCCTATAACCAGAATAACCTGCAGGTCGGTTGCGGTATCCTCCGCAGCCTCACCACTCATCATATCCGTTATAATTTCACGCAAGACCCCTTTCAGCTCATCGCCGTCATTTATACTGCGTGTTTTAGCCTCATCACGGAGCCTGTCAATAATCATTACAGAGGTGTTAACTCCCACATCCGCCATAATAAGAGCTTCCTCAAGCTCCTCAAGCAGCTCTTCGTCTACCTTGCGGAAAGATTTTATAACCGTATCAATGCTTTCCGAAAAAACCTCTTTGGTTTTTGAAAGTCCCTGTCTGATTTTATCAAATATACCCATGCTATTCTCCTTTACCTTCGGTCATACCTTTTATTCGGCTATTTTATCCAGCTCCAGCGACAGCAGGCTGGTTACGCCCTTTTCCTGCATGGTTACGCCATACAGAGTATCTGCCGCTTCCATTGTGCCTTTTCTGTGTGTTATTACTATAAACTGCGTTTTCTTTGAAAGTGCCTTTAAGAAATCCGCAAATCTGAAAACATTAACATCATCCAGCGCCGCCTCTATTTCATCAAAAATACAGAAATGAGTCGGGTTGATTTTCAGTATGGCGAAAATAATTGCTATTGCCGTAAATGCCTTTTCCCCGCCTGACAGCAGGTTTATGTTCTGCAAATTCTTACCCGGCGGCTGTACCTCTATTTCAACGCCGCTTTCTAAAATATCCTCAGGGTCCGACAGCTTAAGAGTTGCTCTGCCGCCGCCGAACAGCTCCCTGAAGGTTTCGGAAAACTTTTCGCTGAGCTTTGCAAAATTCTTTTCAAACATTTCCGCCATTACCGTCATCATTTCGCCGATAAGAGTTTCAAGCTCCTGCTTCGCCTTTAAAATATCTGTCTGCTGCTCCTTCAGAAATTCGTATCTTTCTTTAGTGGTTTTATAATCCTCAATGGCGTTTAAGTTAATCGTACCCAGCCCGCGGATTTGCATTTTTATTTCCGTCAGTATTTTCTGATACTCACTTATTACCACATTTTCCTTGCGGAGAGCTTCCGCCGTTGAATAGGTCATCTCATATTCTTCCCACAGCTTGGAAATTATATTTTCCTGTTCGGTTTCTATCTTCGCCTTCCTCGCCTCAAGACGGCCTTCCTCCGACTGGAGTTTAAATATGGTGCTGTTTAATTCCTTTAAGCCCTCCTGCTTCTTATCCAGCTCTATATTCATCTGCTCCTTTTCGCCCTCCGCCGTCTCGGCGGAAATTCTGTTTTTTTCGGCTTCTCTCGCAAGCTTTTCGTTTAAAAGCTGTTTCTCCTCAATAAGTCTTTTGCTTTCCGTAACCCGCTCTTCGCCTTCTGTCATAGTGGTCTTTTTTTCGTTAATCTCGTCTGTAATGCGTTTTAATTCTTCCCTCGCATCTTTGCTCCTGCTATCGCAGATTTCCGCATCCTTTTCGGCGTTGCTTTTCAAAATACGCATCTCGCCCAGCTTTGCGCTGACCTCAATATATTTCTCGCGTAAAAGCTCAATTTTTTCCGTAGCATTGCTGTGACCTTCGGTTTTTTCCTTAAGGCTGTTTTGTAATTCCTCCAAAACGCCTTTAAATTCTTTTTCGATTTTCTTTGCCTGTCCGAGAGTGATTTCTACTCTTTCGATTTCATCGCTGTAACGGTTAACGTCCTCCTGAAGCTCTCTGTAGGCACGAAGCACATGCTCCTGCGAGGTGGTATATTCCGTCAGCCTGCGTCTGCTTTCCCACATCAGCTGCTGAGCCTTTACCACATCTTTTTTAAGCTGCTCGTTTTCCTTTTTCAGCTCTGCAAGGGTCTCCCCCGCCGCCGCAGCTTTCTTTTCGTTTTCGGCAATAGCCGCCTCAAGTGCCTTGATTTCGCTTCTTCTCGAAAGTCCGCCTGCCGCCGCGTGGCTGCTACCGCCCGATATGCTGCCGCCTGCGTTTATGATTTCACCCTGCAGGGTCGCTATTTTAAAGGAATATTTATGCTTTCTCGCCATAGCGATACCGTTATCAATATTATCCACCACTACGGTTCTGCCCAAAAGATTGAGCAAAATCTGCGAAAATTTATTATCCGTCTTTGGAATATCGGCGGCATTGCCGATATATCCTTTGCAGGCATCTACGCCGTCTGTCTCAAGGCGTTTCCCCGTCACCGAGGCTACGGGCATAAAGGTAACTCTTCCCTTTTTGCCGCTTTTCAAAAATTCAATAGCACCCTTGGCATCCTCTTCGGTTTCCACAACCACATTATTCCCCGCACCGCCCAAGGCCGCTTCTATTGCCGCTACATATTTATCCTCTACCTTCATAAGAGAGGACACCGGTCCGTATAAGCTGTGTTTACTCAGACTGCCGAATTTATGCTCGTTCATTACCGCTTTGACGGGCTTTGAATAGCCTTCAAAATCATTTTCAAGCTCTTCAAGAATGTGCTTGCGGTTAATTGCGGTTTTGTTTTCGCTGTCGATTGCTTGAATAAGCTCCCGCTGCCTGCTGTAGCTTTTTTCCGCATTTTCCGATTTTTTCTGAAGGTCAGCCGCCGCCGTTTCAGCCTCGGCTACCTCCTTCTCCAAAGACTCAACCGTAGCCTTTATTCCTTCTATTTCTTCGCTTCGCTTCAGATATTTCGCCTCAGCCTGAGACTTCTCCTCCAAAAGCTGAGCCTTCGCCGTTTCTCCGCCTGCCGCCTGCCTTGCATTTTCAGCAAGTCTTGCGGAAATATCCGAAATATTTTCGTTAATTTTGGTTATTTCGTCGCTTTTGCCGTCAAAATCCGCCTGACAGCTTTTAATTTCGCCGTTTATTTCCTCGATTTGCTTTTCAATCAGCTCTATCTCTCTGCTTTTTGCAGTAACCCTCTCCATAGCCTCCGACAGAGCCTTCTCCGTTTCCTCTGCAATTACTCCAAGCTCCGCTTTTCTTTTTTTCCCAAAGGCTATTTCACCCTCCAGACGGAGAGAATTCTGACTGTTATAGGTAACGGTCGTTCTGAGAACCTCTATTTCACCCTTGGTCTTTGTAATACTGTCACGGCTACGGTACATTTCCGCCTTTGCCTTGTCGATTTCGCCTTCTTTTATCCTTATTTTATCCTTAACGACCGTAATTTCCTTTTCCGCCGCTTCTATATTGCGGTTTAACTCATTAATATGGTTATGTACCGTCTCATACGCCTTTGCTGTTTCCGCCAGCTGAATTTTGCCGTCATCTATGCTCTTCAGCCATAAATTTACCTCAATATCCTTTTGCTTTTCACGCAGGTCAATAAATTTCATAGCCTTCTCCGACTGCTTGCGAAGAGGCTCCACCTGACTCTCCAGTTCGGTTATAATATCCCCTACCCGGGTCAGATTATTCTGAGTATCCGCCAGCTTTTTCTCCGCCTCATTTTTTCTGTAACGGTATTTGGTAATACCTGCCGCCTCGTCAAAAATATGTCGTCTTTCCTCGGATTTTGCCGAAAGTATGGCATCAATCTTACCCTGACCGATAATAGAATATCCATCACGACCCAGACCCGTATCCATAAACAGCTCGTGAATATCCTTGAGCCTGCAGGGAGCCTTGTTTATCATATATTCGCTTTCACCCGAACGGTAAACCCTTCTCGTAACGCTGACCTCAGAGAAATCTATGTTCATACTCCTGTCGGTGTTATCCATTATAATGGTAACCTCCGCAAAGCCTACAGGCTTACGCTTTTCGCTACCGCAGAAAATTACGTCCTCCATCCGGCTACCGCGAAGGGATTTCGCACTGGTTTCTCCCATTACCCAGCGAATAGCATCTGAAATGTTGCTCTTTCCGCTACCGTTAGGACCTACCACCGCTGTTATACCGCCCCGGAAATCAAGAACGGTTTTTTCCGCAAAGGATTTAAAGCCCTGTAGCTCCATTCCTTTAAAAAACATTTATCTCACCTACCTATCTTCCGTACCCATTTATACTGTTTCATTCTCATAAATCCCAAAATTGCCTTTATAATCTGCTCGCCGTACATAACCGAAATCACAAGCACAGGCGATAATTCCAGATAAAGTCCTAAAAATATCCCCATGGGAATACTGTATACATACATGGGTGCAACGTCTAAAACCGCCGCCCATACGCTGTCACCGCCGCTTCGGAGCGTCCCCACTATATTGGCATAATTAAAGCTCGACAGGGGCATATAAACGGCAAACATAATTATAAAAGATATAGCCGCGGTTATTGCTTCCTCCGACAGATTGGTAAATACGGACCTTGCAAAAACCGGTCCGAGACCACTCATCACAACCGTAGTTACCACACCTAAAACAACCGCCCAGAGCGACAGAGTGGAGGCGTACATTTTAGCCCGGTCGAAATTTTCTTCGCCCAGCTCCTTACCCACTATTATGGTAGTTATATGCCCACAGCCTATGGCTACAACGGCAAAGGTCTGTTGCAGGACAGTCGCCACGCTCATGGCGGCTACAGTAACCTCGCCCATTCTGCCGTAAATGGCGTTATATATTGTGTTACCCAATCCCCAGACAAGCTCATTTATAATCACGGGTGTGGTAATAATGGCAAAAGCCTTTATAAATTTTCCGTTAATTGCCTTAAAATCTTTCAGCCGCGGACGTATTTTTTTATCAACGTATACAAAAAATAAAATTATTGAAAACTCGACTATACGGGAAATTATTGTGGCAACCGCCGCACCTGCGGCTCCCATGGCAGGCAGACCCGCCTTCCCGTAAATCAAGAGGTAGTTCAAAAGTGTGTTGAGGGAAAGTGCCGTCACCGCCGCAATAAGAGGAAGTCCCGTTTTTTCGTTACAACGGAGCAGGGTTGCAAATACCATAGAAAATCCGCTGAATACAAACGAAATTGCAACAGTACGCAGATAACCCGCTCCCGGTGCTATCAGCTGAGGCTCGTCGGTCATAAGTCCCATAACGGTTCTTGGTTTTACCATCATAAAGGCTTCCACCGATATGGTAATCGCACCTATTATGGCAAGTGCTATACAGACGGTTTTTCGCATAGACTCATAATCATCCATTCCTCTGTACTGTGCCATAAGAATGGTACTGCCGCTGCACACACCGAAAATTGCAAGGTTTACAATTAAATTGGATTGGTTCGCCACGCTGACCGCCGCCACCGCCGTATCTCCTAATCCCTGCAATAAAATTACGTCCATCATATTAAGTGCAAACATTATGAAATTCTGAAAAATTATAGGCAGTCCTATCCTCGCCGCGCGTTTTAAAAATCCCGTACCCGGCATTAATACATCTCTCGTAGTATACATGATTGTCTCCTTCATTGTTTGCATACAAATATCCCGATGCGCTGAACTGTGCATCAGATTGCGACAAACCGCTATTTTATATTATAACACTTTACAAAAGATTTTACAATAGTTTTTTAAGAAATTTTTGTTTTTCCTTGACGGATATTCTATAATTGGTGTATAATAAGGAGGATACTATGAATAAAGTTAAAATAGGTATTATAGGTTGCGGAGGCATAGCCTTCGGGAAGCATCTGCCTGCACTCAGCAGGATTGATGCTGTAGAGCTTGTCGCCTTTTGTGACATAACAGAAGAACGCGCCGCAAAAGCGGCATCTGACTTTGGCTGCTGTGGTGCAAAGGTGTTTACCGACTACAGAGAGCTTATCTCCCTGAAGGAAATAGATGCGGTTCATATCTGCACTCCCAATCGTGAGCATAGCTTTATGACGGTGGAGGCTCTTGAAGCAGGTAAACACGTTATGTGCGAAAAGCCTATGGCTAAAACCGCGGCAGAGGCGAGGAAAATGCTTGATGCCGCACGTAAAACAGGCAAAAAGCTTACTATCGGCTACCAGAACAGACACACTCCTGCGGCGCAGTATCTTAAAAAATGCTGTGAAAACGGCGAGCTGGGCGACATATATTTTGCCAAAGCCCACGCCATCCGCCGCCGCGGCGTTCCCACCTGGGGTGTTTTTTTAAACGAAGAGGAGCAAGGCGGCGGACCTCTTATTGATATAGGGACTCACGCCCTTGACCTGACCCTCTGGATGATGGATAACTATAAAGCCCTGTCGGTAACGGGTTCTTCCTACCGCAAGCTGGCGGAGCAGAAAAATACCGCTAATCCCTGGGGTGATTGGGACCCGAAAAAATATACGGTGGAAGACTCTGCCTTCGGGTATATTAAAATGGAAAACGGCGCTACGATTTTCCTTGAATCCGCCTGGGCACTCAATACCCTCGACGTAAAAGAAGCCCGTTGTACCCTCTGCGGCACAAAAGGCGGTGCCGATATGGACTCGGGTCTCAGAATAAACGGCGTTAAAAACGGCAGGCAGTTTACGGAAATACCAACTCTTTCAGGAGGCGGAGTTGATTTCTACGAGGGTAGCATAGACTCTCCCGCCGACAGAGAAGCCTCAGCCTGGATTGACAGCATAATAAAAGACGAACCACCTTTGGTTCTTCCCGAACAGGCTCTGGTAGTAACGGAAATATTAGAATCAATATATAAATCTGCCAAAACAGGAAAAACCGTCATCGTAGGCAACCAATAAATTATAAATTAATTATAAGGGAGACATTTATATGTACAGAAACGACATTTCAATTTTTTTACAGGACCATAAAGAAAATATGCTGCAGGATTTGGCATCGCTTATTGCCATACCTTCCGTTCGGAGTGAAGCAAAGGAAGGCTTGCCCTTCGGAGAAAGCTGCGGCAAGGCTCTTTCAGCAATGCTTTCCATTGCCGAAAAGCTCGGTTTTTCTACGGAAAACTATGAAAACTATATGGGCTGTGCCCGTCTTGGCGGCGAGGCAGAGCTCGGTATCTTAGGACATCTCGATGTAGTTCCCGCAGGTGACGGCTGGAAGGCCGATCCCTTTACCGCCCGTTTTGAGGACGGTAAAATCATAGGTCGCGGCGTAATTGACGATAAAGGACCTCTCATAGCGGCACTTTACGCCCTTTATGCCGTAAAAGAGCTGAACATTCCCTTAAAAAGCGGTGTGACAATTTATTTCGGCACCGATGAGGAAAACGGCTCTTCTGATTTGGCATATTTTACTTCAAAGCATAGCCTTCCCCCTTATGTTTTTACTCCCGATGCGGATTTTCCCGTAATAAATATCGAAAAAGGTATGCTGAGAGTTTTCTTTGAAGCTCCCCTGCCTGAGGGCGTGCTCGCAGAAGGCGGTAGTGTAATTAACGCTGTACCCTCATACGCCCACTGCATTATAGACGGCGAAACCACAGAATTTCACGGCAAGGCGGCACACGCCTCCACCCCCGAAAAGGGCGATAACGCTCTGACAAAGCTGATAAAAGCTCTTGCTGATAAAAATATTGATGTGTTTAAAAATCTGTCGGAGCTGTTCCCCTGCGGCGAAACAGACGGCAGCGGTGCAAATGTAAAATTCAGCGACAGCCTGTCTGGCGACCTGACCTTAGTTTTCAGCGTGGCTAAAACCGAAAATTCCGTTTTAAAAGGCAGTCTTGACATCAGGTTTCCTCTATGTACTTCTAAAGCGGAGATTATGGGCAGGCTGGAGAAGGCTCTTGGCGAAAAGGGCATAAAAATAACCGCCTTCGAGGGGGTTGAACCTCATCACGTACCCGCCGAAAGCGATTTTGTAAAAGGGCTGATGTCCGCCTACACAGAGGTAACCGGCAATGAAGCCTATGCCATAGCCATAGGCGGCGGCACTTACGTGCATAACATCCCCGGCGGCGTAGCCTTTGGGGCACAGTTCCCCGGCGACGACAACAATATGCACGGAGCCGAAGAATTTATAACGGTGGAAAATCTGATAAAATCAGCAGAAATATACGCCAATGCCATTGTAAAAACAATGGGCATTGACGGATAATCCTCGGAATTTTTATTTTGTATATAATTTAATTAGCTTTTCTTTTTCACTTCGCGGCAATTTTTTAATTGCCGCTTCCTTTTTAAGTGCCTCTGATTTTGTTTCAAAACATTCCATATATACAAGCTCAACAGGCAGACGGCTTCGTGTGTATTTCGCACCGTTTCCCGAATTATGTGCCTCTATCCGTTTTTCAACATCTGTTGTCCAGCCCGTATAGAGAGTTCCGTCGGCACATTTTACCATATAAACATAGCTACTCATTTATAGTCTCTGTCCCTTCAACCGCTTCACGCACCAGACCTTCCACGTCAAGCTTTTCCTCCGACAAGAGAATCTTATCTGATTTAGGACGAAGCTCGGGAGCTTTCGGCACGAAAATCGTACAGCAATCCTCATAGGGCAGAATTGAGGTTTCAAAAGTGCCTATTCTTCTTGCATATTCGATTATTTCCTGTTTATCCAGCCCTACAAGCGGACGAAGCACAGGAATATTCGCCACCTCGTTGGTTACCACCATACTCTGCAGGGTCTGACTTGCCACCTGAGCCAGGCTTTCGCCCGTTATAAGCGCCGATGAACCGTTTTTAAGTGCAATTTCCTGTGCAATTCTGTTCATAAAACGCCGCATAATTATGGTAAGCTGTTCGGAAGGGCATTTTTCCTTGATTTGCATCTGAATTTCCGTAAAAGGTACTATATGCAGAGGTATATGCCCTGCGTAGGTTTCCAGAATTTCGTTAAGGTGCTGCACCTTCTCTTTAGCACGCTGAGAGGTATAGGGATAGCTGAAAAAGTTTATGCTTTCAAGCTGAAGACCTCTTTTCGCCATAAGCCAGCCTGCTACCGGCGAATCTATACCGCCCGACAGAAGCAAAGCTGCCTTTCCGCCGGAGCCTGTAGGCAGCCCGCCTGCACCTCTTATTTTTTCGCTGTATATAAAGGCTTCCCTGTCACGAATATCCACATTAACCAATATTTCGGGTGTTTTAACGTCCACCTTAAGGTGAGGGAATTTCGATAAAATATATCCGCCCGTTTCCATTTGAATTTGCGGCGAGGTAAGGGGGAATGCTTTATCGGCACGTTTAGCCTCAACCTTAAAGGTCTTTGCATTTTTAAGAGCATCACTGCATCTCTCTGAAATAACCTCATAAATTTTATCCATTTCCTTGGGCGCACCGTAGGCAGGGGAGATCTGGGTTATACCGAATACCTTTTTTATTTTCTCAATAGCAGGTGCAATTTTTGAATTTTCATCACGGGGTTCAACATACATCGTCCCCTGTGCCCGCCATACCCTGTAGCTGCCCACGCCCGATACGGCGTGTTTAATATTAGTCACCAGCCGTTCCTCGAAATTCCGTCTGTTATTACCCTTTAAAATAATCTCACCCAATTTTATTAATACAATTTCATTCATTTTTATTTCTCCAATCAAAGCTTATATCTATATTTTACCCTTTAAATTATAATTTGTCAATAAAAATTTGTATTTACTATTGAAAAACCATAAATTTTGTGATATAATTGGCTTAACAAATGTTAAACCATTTATTTCACAGCTAGCACAATAGCTAATTATGAGTTTGATGCTTACGAAAATCAAATGCAGGAAAACGAAGTATATAATCCGTTTGGTTATCGTGGTGAATATACAGACTCAGAAAGCGGACTTGTTTACCTAAGAGCAAGAATGTATGACCCACAAACAGGTAGATTTATCAACGAAGACCCCGCTCATGATGGGCTCAATTGGTATGTGTATTGTGGAAATAATCCCGTTAATCTCACTGATCCTTGGGGATTGGCTCCTGGATGGAATGAATCCAATGACCATTGGTTTGCGTTAAGGTATGAAATAGAAGATGCTGGTGGAAGTGTTTCTTGGAACGGGAACACAAGAACTGCTACTGCATCAGTTTATGGTGTTTCTGTTGATTTCAAAATTGGTAATGTCGGTGTCGAACTTCGTAATGGGGTGACATATGTTAGGGCAGACACTTTTTATAGCGGAGTTGTGAATTCAGCAACAGAGATGGGTTTTCTAGGGACACATTCGGTTGCGCTTGGCAATTATCACACAAGTACAATTATGTTTGTATCTAAGGATAGTGATTATCATGGTACTACCAACTTTAAAGATAATGTTCGTTGGGGAGATGTACAATTTGCAACATTAGGAGCAGGAGATGGAAACGGCAAATTGCAAAGTGATATTAATCGAACAAAAGATAAAAACTTGGACATTAAAGTTTCGATGCAATGGCTCTATTCGGGTATTGGAACTACAAAAAACTTATTTACTGCTGAATCTCATTATAGAACTAATTACAACAACCTAAATTACGACCTGTTTCCAACTCCTGGTAGAACTAAATGGTATGGTAAGGGCTATAACTCTAATTCATTTACAGCCGGATTATTAAACTCTGTTGGATTTAGTCCACAAACACCATCATATAAAGTGCCGGGGTGGAACAAACCGCTTCCTGCTTCCTATTTTGGACTTTAAGGAGGATGAGAATATGAGGAAAACTATTATTTATATCCTTATCGCTTTACTGGTAATTGTTTTAATTGTAACTATAATTACACTTTTAAATCCTTTGCGTAAGTCGCAGGAACACATAAGGAATGACATTTTAAGACTTACACCGATAGGAACAAGTATGGAAGATGTTATCAAAATTGTTAAAAGTAAGAGAGAGTGGGAAATTGATTACATAAGCCATGATCATGGATATCGTAGACCGGGAACGCCAGAACATTCTGACATTGCTTTAGGCAGAGAAACCATTGTCGGAGAAAAATCAATAAGGGTTTTCGTGGGGGAATATAGAAATATTTTTATTACTTCTGTGAGTGTTTTTTGGGGGTTTGATAAAAATTCAAAGTTAATTGAAATTTATGTATGGAAAGACACAGACGGATTATAAAAAACAAGGGAATGGCTCCCTTGTGTCGCAACCTGCAACCAAATGAAAGATTAGGGAGATTTATTATGAAAAGAATAGCATACATACTAATATTTATATTGTTTGTCATATCAACGTCAGTGTTTGCAGCAGACTTACAATACACAGCTTTATATGTGGGCAGCAACAAGGCATATGTGAATGATGTTGAACAGCAAATCGATATAGAAAATTCAAATGTTAAGGTGTTTGTTGAAAATGACCGTTCTTATGTTCCTGTAAGATTTATCAGTGAAAATTATAACGGACAAGTTGAATGGATAGAGGAAACACAAACTGTAAATATTAGCTTTTCAGATAGAGAAATATCGCTAACGATAGGTGTGCCGAAAATAATCATAAACGGCGAAAAGAAAGCACTTGATGTTGCACCGATTATAAGAGAAGGGCGAACATTTCTTCCGCTTCGTGCCTGCACAGAAGCAATAGGTAAAGAAGTGTTTTACAGTAAAGGACTAATCCTTATAAGCGATGTTCCCGATATTCTCCACGAAACTTG
>JAZSKI010000070.1:0-7610 GCA_045534775.1 Clostridia bacterium
GGTCATTTTATTGCCGCTAAAGCATTGGGCGTATTCGTCCACGAATTTTCCATAGGCTTTGGTCCTGCCATTTTCAAAAAACAGGGAAAGGAAACTCTTTACACCGTCAGGATTTTCCCTATAGGCGGGTATGTTAAATTAGAAGGCGAGGACGAGGCTTCCGATAATCCAAAAGCTCTCTCAAACAAACCCGTATGGAAGAAATTTATCGTTATGGCGGCAGGTGCTTCCTTTAACTTAATCCTGGGTTTTGTGGTATTTTTGTTTATCTATCTTCAGATGCCTTCCTTCCCCGAGCTTAAGGTAGGCAGTCTTGAAACGGAGATTCCCGGCACTACCGCCTCTGCTGTTCTTGAAGAAGATGATGAGATTTTAGCTGTTAACGGCAAAAGATTATGGTATTACAAGGATTTTAAATTTATTCTCTCCAACGAAACAGGCGGCGAGCCCATAACCCTTACCATCAGACGCGATAATGTAAAACAGGACGTTAAAATAACTCCCGTTTTATATGAAGGCGCGTATTATATCGGATTTCAGCCGGCACAAAGCAAAATGACCTTCGCCAAGGCTGTAAAATATGCCGTTGCGGAGACCTTTTTCGTAATACGTCTCGTGATTTATTCGCTTATGATGCTGATTACGGGAAAAGCACCCATAACGGAAATGTCAGGTCCTATCGGTACGGGTACTATTATCGGAGAAGCGGCGAAATCGGGACTTCCGAGTCTCTTTACCATATTTGCTCTCCTTTCTGTAAACATAGGAATTTTCAACCTGATACCTTTCCCCGCTTTAGACGGTGGCAGAATTTTCTTCCTTCTTATTGAGTTTATAAGGAGAAAACCTATCCCTCCCGAAAAGGAAGGTATGGTTCATTTCATAGGTCTGGCACTTTTGATGTTGCTTATGATATTCGTTACAAGTAGCGATATTTACAAATTATTCCAATAAAGGATTTGATAATATGTTTTTAAGAACCGAAACAAGAAAAATTAATATAGGCGGTGTCACCATCGGCGGCGGCAGTCCCATTGCCATTCAGAGTATGACCAACACCAAAACTCAGGATGCCAAGGCTACCATAGCACAAATTCGCGAGCTGGAGGCGGCGGGCTGTGAAATCGTCCGCGTTGCCGTTCCCGATGCCGATGCCGCTGATGCCATAAAGGAAATCAGAAACAATATTAATATTCCTCTTGTCGCTGATATTCATTTCAATTACAAGCTTGCCATAGCTTGTATACATAACGGCGCCGATAAAATCCGTCTGAACCCCGGTAATATCGGCGGTGAGGACAGAGTCCGCAGTGTTGTTACCTTAGCTAAGGAAAATCATATTCCTATTCGCATCGGTGTTAACGGCGGATCTTTGGAAAAGGAAATTTTAGCAAAATACAAGTCCCCTACCCCCGAAGCAATAGTAGAAAGTGCAAAAGGGCATATTGATATTTTAACGAAACTCGGGTTTGAGGATATAGCTGTATCCCTGAAAAGCTCCGATGTAAACCGCACTATTCGTGCCTATACTCTTTTTGCTGAAAAATATCCATATCCCCTTCACCTGGGCGTAACGGAGGCGGGCGGCGTATATGCAGGTACAATCAAATCCGCCGTAGGTATAGGGAGCATGCTCTCCCGCGGTATCGGTGATACACTTCGAGTTTCCCTTACCGGTCCTCCCGTCGAAGAGGTGCGGGTTGCAAAGGATATTTTAAAAGCTCTGGATTTACGTGAAAAAGGCGTAGAGATTGTCTCCTGCCCCACCTGCGGCAGATGTAACGTAAATCTCGCCGCTTTGGTTGACGATATTACGGAAAAAAGCAGGTATCTAAACAAGAATATCAAAATAGCCGTTATGGGCTGTGCCGTAAACGGTCCCGGTGAGGCAAAGGATGCCGACATCGGTGTAGCCTGCGGTAAAAACGAAGGACTTATATTTAAAAAAGGAGAAATTCTCAAAAAGGTTAAAGAGGATGCGATAGTTTCCACCCTTTTGACCTTGGCGGAAGAATTACAGAAGGTATAAGATGAGTTTATATGAAATTAAAACAATAAATAATTGGACACCAACTCTTTTTGATGAAAAATGGGGTCGGGCAAATACTGTAAAAATAATCCCTGGGAAATGACAGGAAAAGCACCGGATACAACCGTTTGTATAATAAACGGTGATGATGGTTTGTATATAAAATTTGAAACCGACGAAAATCCCGTAATCACCAACTATAAAAATTATAACGACCCCGTGTATCGGGACAGCTGTGTGGAGTTTTTTATAAATGCGGCTCCCTCTGCAAACAATAACTATATGAATTTTGAGCTGAACGCCATCGGCACCATCTATATAGGCTTCGGCGACGACAGAAACACCTCAAAGCCCATTATCTATGACCCGAATATAATGAACATCGAAACGAAAATTACCGATAAGGGCTGGTGTGCAAAATATTTTATTCCAAACTCATTGCTTATAGAATATTTCGGTAAAATTGAAAAAACAATGAAAGGAAATTTCTATAAATGCAATGAAGTAATTGAGCATTGGGGTACCTAGTCGCCCATCAAAACCGCTTCTCCCGATTTCCATCGTCCCAAATATTTCGGCACTTTGGTCATAGAATAACAAAATTTTCTTACAGAAAAAAGCTGTGACAACCGAGTTTAAGCTCGCTTATCACAGCTTTTTTATATTCTTATTTATTTAATATAGTCACAAGCCGCAAGAGCCGCTACAGCTCCGTCAGCAACCGCAGTTGCTACCTGGCGGATTCGCTTTGCTCTGCAATCTCCCGCAACAAATATTCCGTCTCCGGAGGTAACACAGCCCTCGTCTGCATCAACATATCCCCACCCATTAAGCTTGACTGCCGAAGCAAAGGGTTCGTTTTGTGCAATAAGCCCGATAGCCGTAAACATTCCGTCAATATCAAGCGTGATTTTTTCTTTTGTCGCAATTTTTTCAATTACAATACCGCTGATATCTTTATCCGCAACAATACTTTTTACAACCACACCCGTTATGATTTCAACATTTTCCTTGTTTTCCAACTGCTCCGCAAGCTTAACCTCACCGGTAAGGTAGTCAAGATTTTGCACCACATAGACCTTTTTACAAATATCAGAAAGAAGCACCGCTTCCTGGAGAGCAGAATTTCCGCCGCCGATAACAGCCACTGTCTTTCCCTCATAAAAAGCCCCGTCACATACTGCACAAAAGGAAATTCCGTTACCGATAAACTCCTCTTCTCTTTCTATGCCAAGCAATCTGTGTTTTGTGCCTGTGGCAATAATAACCGCTTTTCCGTGAAAATCTCCGTCGTCGGTTTTAATGGTTTTAATTTCTCCGTTTATAATTTCGGTTGCTTCACAGCACTCAACCTCTGCACCGAGATTTATAGCCTGTTCAATAAGCTTTTCAGCAAACTCATTTCCCGTAGTGCTTAAAAAACCGGGTATATTCTCCACCTTAGGCGATGATGTTATTTGTCCGCCAAAGGTACCTTTTTCAATAACAAGTACCTTTTTACCGGCACGCAAAGCATATACCGCGGCGGTCAGCCCCGCGGGGCCGCCACCGATTATAATTATATCATATAAATTCATATTCTCACGCCTTTAAAAACTTCTTAATATCAGAAACACCTGCGTATTTAGCCGCAATACCGCCCTCAACATAAACAAGTGTCGGTGCCTGCTTGATTTCAAGCTCGGTTGCAAGCTCTTTGTTTTCATTCGCTAAAAGCTTCTGATAGGAAATGTTTTCTTTATCAAGTAAAGATACCGCTATTTTACAGTTAGGGCAGGTTGCCGTTGTGAACAGATAATATCCGTCCTGCAATACGCCGTCAGCCTTTGCGGTAGCTTCCTGCGGTTTTTCCTGTTTTTTTGAGCCTTTAAGCACAGATTTTTCTATATTATATACTTTTCTTTCGGAATATTCCTGAGATTTACCGTCATTCCAGTTCTGAACAGGACGGTAGTAGCCTGTAATACGGCTGTAAACCTCTGTTTTGCCTCCACATTCGGGACAGGTGAACTGTTCGCCTGCAAGATAGCCGTGGTTTTTACAAACAGAATATGTCGGTGAAAGTGTATAATAAGGCAAACGATAATTCTCTGCGATTTTTCTTACAAGATTTGCGGCAGACTTCCAATCAGGCATTTTTTCGCCAAGGAATGCGTGGAATACTGTACCTGATGTATAAAGGGTCTGAAGCTCGTCCTGAATATCAAGAGCCGAGAAAATATCTTCGGTATAGCCAACAGGTAAGTGAGAGCTGTTTGTATAGTAGGGATTTTCTTTATCACCTGCTGTTGTAATTCCGGGATAGTGCTTTAAGTCGTGCTTTGCAAGACGGTAAGCTGTAGATTCAGCCGGTGTAGCCTCAAGGTTATAGAGGTCGCCGTACTCCACCTGATAGTCAGACAGTCTTTCTCTCATGTGGTTGAGAACATCTTTAGTGAAGCTTTGTGCCTTTTCGCCGGTTAAATCTTCACCAATCCACTTAGCATTGAGACAAGCCTCGTTCATACCCACAAGACCAATGGTTGAGAAGTGGTTGTTAAAGGTACCGAGATAGTGTTTTGTATACGGATATAATCCTGAATCAAGAAGCTTGCTGATAACGGTTCTCTTAACCTTAAGGGAACGTGCCGCAACATCCATCATGTGGTCAAGCTTTTTATAGAAATCTACTTCATTGTCTGCAATATAAGCAATTCTCGGCATATTGATGGTTACAACACCAACCGAACCCGTTGATTCGCCACTTCCGAAGAAGCCGCCCGATTTCTTTCTAAGCTCACGAAGGTCCAGACGCAGACGGCAACACATGCTTCTTACATCGCTGGGTTCCATATCGCTGTTAATATAGTTAGAGAAATAAGGTGTACCGTATTTAGATGTCATTTCAAACAGCAAACGGTTGTTTTCTGTATCTGACCAGTCAAAATTATTTGTAATTGAGTATGTGGGGATAGGATACTGGAAGCCTCTGCCGTTAGCATCACCGTCAATCATAATCTCGATGAATGCCTTGTTTACCATATCCATTTCCTTCTGACAATCCTTGTATTTGAAATCAAGCTCTTTTCCGCCTACAATACAGTTAAGCTCCGCAAGGTCTGCCGGAACAACCCAGTCAAGAGTAATATTTGAGAAGGGAGCCTGAGTACCCCATCTGCTGGGTGTGTTTACGCCGTAAACAAAGGATTCGATACATTTTTTAACCTGGTCGTAGTTGAGATTATCAACCTTAACGAAAGGTGCAAGATATGTATCAAAGGACGAGAACGCCTGTGCTCCTGCCCATTCGTTTTGCATAATACCGAGGAAGTTAACCATCTGATTGCAAAGTGTAACAAGGTGACTTGCAGGTGCAGAGGTTATCTTTCCGGGAATACCGCCAAGACCTTCCTGAATAAGCTGTTTAAGTGACCAGCCTGCACAGTAGCCAGTAAGCATGGAAAGGTCGTGAATGTGAATATCGGCATTTCTGTGTGCGTTTCCGATTTCATCATCATAAATTTCCGAAAGCCAGTAGTTTGCCGTAATGGCACCGGAGTTGCTTAAAATAAGACCACCTACGGAATATGTTACCGTAGAGTTTTCTTTAACACGCCAGTCATTGATGTTAAGATAATTGTCAACGATTGATTTATAATCAACCATCGTCGCATTGATGTTACGGATTTTTTCTCTCTGGCGACGGTAAATAATATATGCCTTTGCAACATCATCATAGCCTGCTTTAATAAGAACTGACTCAACGCTGTCCTGGATATGCTCAACCTCAATGTGTCCGTTTTCAATTTTAGGTTCAAATTCAGCTGTTACCTTTAAAGCCAGAAAATCAATAATATCTTTAGTGTACTGTTTCTGACAGGCATCAAACGCCTGATAAATCGCTGTGCTGATTTTTGAAAGATTAAAATCTACTATCTTTCCGTCTCTTTTTATAACGTTATACATAAAAAATACCTCTCAATCTTTTAAATTTTCTTTTATGGCAAACCTATTATATCATATATATTGTGTTTTGTCAATACCTAAAACACAATATATTGTGTTTATCTTATTTTTACCGAAATCCCATGTTTTTCCGCTTCCAAAGCCATCTTACGTAGCTTTTCACCATCTGCCGGATGCAAATTTTTTAAATTTTTTTCTAAAATATTTCCCGAATCAACAAAATTTTGTATAAAATATTTTTCCGCACCCGAAATGGAGCGTGCAATATTTTCAATATCCGAAGCTGTATGAAGCTCATCCGTCACCGTTGTTCTGAATTCGTAGTTAACGGTTCCTTTCAAAAGGAATTCTATACTTTCCTTTATTTTATCCGTATCAACATCTGCTCCTGCCGTTTGAGAGTATTTTTCAAAGGTATTCTTTATATCCATAGCAACATAATCCACAAGCCCTGCCTCAACAAGCTCTCTCAATCTCTCAGGGAAAGACCCGTTTGTATCAAGCTTAACGTCATAACCCATAGCCTTTACCTTTTTCAGAAAAGCCTTTAGTTCTTTATGAAGAAGCGGCTCCCCCCCTGTTATGCAAACGCCGTCTAAAACCTTTTTGCGTTTCTCTAAAAAAGCTATGATTTCGTCTTCGTTATATATCTGCTCGTCATCATTTTCAACCAGTAAAGCATTGTGACAAAAGGGACAACGGAAATTACATCCTTTTGTAAATATAATACACGCTACGTGCCCGGGATAATCAAGCACCGTTAATTTTTGAAAACCGCCAAATTCCATATTAACCTCCATATATAATAATATATTTTTTTCGTACAATTATTTTGTCCGCCTCAACTAACACTATAGCATAAAATTTTCAGTTTGTCAAGGGACCCGTAGCATATACCCCTTCATACTAAAGATGCAGGAAAATGATGATTAATTCAATTCCTCAAAAAAGAGCCCTTCCTCAAGGCAACGCCGTAGGCGGTCACATTTCAAGTCGATGTAGTCATCATCCCCTGCGTCGCAGACGAGGGATTGTAAAATTTCATTAATCAGTATTTATCCGGGGAAGTTTATACCTATATAATAAGTATTATTATAAAAACTTCCGCCGCGCCTCTGGTCTTACTCCGGCCCATCGCCCGGACTTACTTTAATATTAAATCATTTTTTAAAAAATATTTAACTTTTTTGTCTTTTAGACTTGACAATTCCGTTCTGATGTGATATAATATACAGGTCGGTTGGGTTTTGACCGTAATTTAATATAATTTGCAGATGCAATCGAGCGGTCTGCAAGCTTTGTGGAGAAGTACTCAAGAGGTCGAAGAGGCGCCCCTGCTAAGGGTGTAGGTCGGGCAACTGGCGCGAGAGTTCAAATCTCTCCTTCTCCGCCAAATAATAACACCGCATAAATGCTAAGAAAACAAGTATTTATGCGGTGTTGTTATATTTTTTAACTTTGATTAAATTTAATCAATTTTGATTAATTTTGACTAAAAAAGTAGTAAAAAAGTAGTAAAGCTCCGCAACAAATAATTACTGCGGAGCTTCGGCTTTTATTCATTCTTTTCTTCTACCTTACTTTTCACCAGCTCAATCGCCCGTTGCAAAAATGCCGGTGTTTTTACGTCCATATC
>JAZSKI010000054.1:0-13383 GCA_045534775.1 Clostridia bacterium
GTCTTATGCATTTTTGTATCATAGTTCCCGTTATACACAACATAAAAATCGTGTTCATCTTTTAATATAAGCTCAGCAGCTTTTGCATTAACCTGTTCAACGGTATCAAAATAAAAATAATCCATTTCACGTTCAAGATAAATTTTGGCAAGACTTGCATTTCCGTATGCTATGATAACAGGTCTCTTTCCCGCTCTTATAAGCGCATCAAAAATAGTATCTATAGTTATTACCGGTTTTTCATATGCCTTTATACCATGCACGTCAGGCTGAGCACCTGTGTACATAGAGCCGAAACAAACAGGTGTAACAGACGGCATTACCGTATACAGTGGTATTTCTATTTCGGTATGAGCTTTTGCAGTTTCAAAAAGGAATGGATATTTTTCATAAATCCATTGCCCTAGTGCAGTAGTACTTGAACACAATATGCCTTAAATTTAAATTCTTTTAATTTGTCGTCCTCGTAAGGCGTCAGCCTAACTTTGTCCTTCGCATTAAACTTATTATAAATTTTCCTGCATTTAAGGTCGAAGAGTTTTCAAATGAGAAATTTTGTTTTAGATAAAGAAAATTCAAGGATAATACTTTCGTATATCCGTAGGGATTTCTGCAATATGAAGCATAATTTCTATTTAAAAACCATACGGGGTTCAACTCTCGAGTGCCTAAGGATGAAATTCACTGTGGAATTTCATCCTTAATTTTCAATTTTGCATTGTGTATCGGTCGCATTTCGGGTTGATGCCCATATCGACCCCTACACCGCACAAACTGAGTTTATTAATAAAATGTTACACCCGGCCTGACAATCTGACGAGGCTTGGGTTAGTGCTTCACCAAGGGTCCCCCTTGTCTAAAGGGGGCTGTCAGCATAGCTGACCGATGGATATGGGAAATACTAATCCCTGACCCCTGACCCCTTTCTTATATCAAACATCCCATTCAGTACCACCCAGTTTTGGGGGAAGAAGCTGTTTACTGTCCAATAGGTGATTCCGCCCAGGTTATATTTATCTACCAGATTCAGCTTGGCTTTTATACTTCTTGCGTCCTCGAACCATACCACGTGACGCGTACCGTTTGCGGAGTTATAATAAAAATACGGTGTTTGTGCCGTTTCGTCAAATTCTATTTCCGCACCGCGGCTTACGGCTAAGCTTATGGCACCGCTGTTTGTTACCGTCCGTGCCGCCGTACCTTCACGGTAAGGTATCGTCCAGTCGTAGCCGTAGTTCGGTATTCCCATCATAATTTTTTCAGAAGGTATCCTCCCTACTCCGTAGGCTATAACCTTTTCCACCTCGTTAATGGGAGCTACTGCCTGAGGCGGTCCGTAGGTATATCCCCATTCGTAGGTCATAAGAGTGACGAAATCGGCGGCGGCGCCTATTCTTTCATAGTCGTGACCGCTGTACAAAAGTCCCTCCTGATTATCCCTCTGTTTAGGTGCAAGGGCTACCGATACCAGATACCCCAGAGAACGCATTTCTTCTGATACCTCTTCGATAAAACGGGAATAATCATCCCTGTTTTCTGCCGGTATATATTCAAAATCAAAATCTACTCCCCTGTAATTTTTCTCACCTATTATCTCTTTTATATTGTTTATAAACTGCCTTTTTACGGTATTGTCTGTCAGAATTCTTACGGCAATATCGCCGTCAAAGCCCTTTTCCTGCGACAGATTTGTAACCGTCATCATAGGTGCTGTTCCCGTATTAAGCGCGTTATCCACTATATATTTATCATAAAGAGGTTTTAAATTTCCCTCACCGTCAGCCTCATAGCTGAAAGGGTAAATATAAGTCAGATAAGGCAGAGTTTTCCTCAGAGTTTCGGGCGATATATTGGTATAGGCATAGCCGCCCACCGATATAGTCCCCACCTTGACGTTTCCTGACGGAACGGTTATGACCTGACCTGTCTGCAGGCTGTCCGGGTCTTCTATTTCCGGGTTATAGCTCAATATTCCTTCGGGCGTAGTACCGAAAATTCTGGCAATGCTGTAGATGGACTGTCCCTGTCTGACCGTATATTCCCGTCGACCTCCCGGTATTACAAGTGCCATTCCCTCAGGCAGATACATAAGTCCTTCAATTCCGTTATCTCTCATTAATTCAGCGAGAGTCACTCCATATTCCATAGCTATGGAATATGGACTTTCTCCCCTTTGCAGGGTATGAATAAGCATATAATCACTCCTTCGACTAATTATATGGTTTTGCTTTTTAAAATATTACTTTTCATATTGGCATTTGTATATAGATATATTTATGGAGGTGCTTATAAATATAACTCCTTTCAAAGGTCTGAAAGACAGCGGAGAATAACGGTCAGGCTACTGTTTTGAAAGATGACAAACCTGCTTTTCTGCTTATTGACCTTGACTCAAGCTCCTGCTTTGACATTACGGACGAGAAAAAATTTGATTTTTTTTGTAAAAAATATATTGACAAATGAAAAAAATCGCGGTATACTATTCTTAACAGGTTAATAAATTCAAATAAAGGCTGTGACGAAGAATGTCGGGCAAATGAGGCTTTTGAGAGAGTTGGCGGGTGGTGTGAGCCGACAGGGATTTTGCTTTGTGACTCTCCCTTCCGAGCTGAAGAGGTGAACCCTTAAGTAGTCTCTTTCGTGTATGCTACGTTAGTGCAAAAGGGCTTGTTGGAGCCTGAAGGGGCATTGGATTTACCGGTGCAATTTGAGTGGTACCGCGAGTGTAGTTGTATATTACGCCCGTCTCAAAATTTTTATTTTGGGGCGGGCTTTTCTAAACTTCCATCGTGTCCGTTTCAAAGCTGTGAAGGAGGAGAACTTTATGATGGACAGTACAAAATACAGGGTTGGATATTTTGTTCCGCCCGGTGAGAACACAGATTGGGTAAAGAAAGACCATATCGACAAGGCTCCCGTTTGGTGCAGTGTTGATATGCGTGACGGAAACCAGGCACTTATTATCCCTATGAGCCTGGAGGAAAAGCTGGAATATTACAAGATGTTACTTAAGGTTGGGTTTAAAGAAATCGAGGTTGGGTTTCCTGCGGCATCGGATACGGAGTTTGAGTTCCTTCGGACTCTTATTGATAATGATATGATTCCCGATGATGTGACTATTCAGGTGCTGACCCAGTGCCGCGAGCATATTATAAGGAAAACCTTTGAAGCCTGTAAGGGTGCGCCAAGTGCCATTATTCATTTCTATAACTCGGTTTCTCTTGCACAGCGTGAACAGGTGTTCAAAAAATCCCGGGAGGAAATCAAACAGATTGCTGTTGACGGTGCAAGGCTTGTTAAAAGGCTCGCTTCCGAGTATGAGGGGAATTTTAGGTTTGAATATTCCCCCGAAAGCTTTACGGGAACAGAACCCGAATATGCGTTGGAGGTTTGCAATGCGGTTCTGGATGTTCTTGAGCCTTCCCGGACCAATAATGTAATTATAAACCTGCCCGTTACCGTTGAGATGAGCCTGCCTCACGTTTATGCGAGCCAGGTTGAGTATATGGACAAAAACCTGAAATATCGGGAATTTGTAACTATTTCGCTTCATCCCCATAACGACAGAGGTACGGGCGTCGCGGATACGGAGCTTGCACTCCTTGCCGGTGCGGACAGGGTTGAAGGAACCCTTTTCGGTAACGGCGAGCGGACGGGTAATGTGGATATTATAACCCTTGCTATGAATATGTATTCCCACGGCATAGACCCCGGGCTTGATTTTTCAAATATGAATGAGTTAGTGGAGAAATACGAAAAATGCACGAGAATGCACGTTTCTGACCGCGCTCCTTATGCGGGAGATTTGGTGTTTGCGGCGTTTTCGGGCAGTCACCAGGATGCTATTGCAAAGGGTCTGAAATACAGAGCCAGGAAAAAGCTCCACCAATGGTCGGTTCCCTATATTCCCATCGACCCCAGGGATATTGGCAGAACCTATGATGCAGATGTAATCCGTGTTAATTCTCAAAGCGGCAAAGGCGGTATCGGTTATCTTCTCGAACAGACCTACGGCTATGTACTGCCCGCAAAAATGCGTGAGCATTTAAGCTATCTCTGTAAAACCGTTTCGGACCGCGAGCATAAAGAGCTTAAAGGTGATGAGGTGTTGCGTATCTTTAAAGAAAATTATCTTAACAATGAGTGTAAAATCAAGGTTACGGACTTTGAATTTGAACGCGAGAATGATATTGTAAAAATTGATATTACCTTTGAACAGGGCGGCGTTGAGACCGAAATGCAGGCCGAAGGTAACGGTTCACTTAACGCAATAAACAACGCTCTCAAGAGCTATACGGGCAAGGAATACACCCTCCAGGTGTTCTCCCAGCACAGCATGCAGGGTAAAGGCTCGGAAAGTGTGGCGGCATCATATATCGGACTTGAAACCAAGGTCGGCGAAATGTTCTGGGGTGCGGGAACGGATACCGACGTTATCAAGGCTTCAACCAACGCTCTTTTATCCGCATTTTCCAATATGACAAAAGGAGGTAATCTCTGATGGGAATGACAATGACACAAAAAATTTTAGCCGCCCACGCAGGTCTTGACTCTGTTACGGCAGGTCAGCTTATAAAGGCGAAGGCAGATATTGTTTTAGGAAACGACATCACAACTCCCGTTGCAATAAACGAGTTTAAAAAAGCGGGATTTGACGGGATTTTTGACAAAGACCGTATTGCCATCGTTTTAGACCATTTTGTACCCAATAAAGATATAAAAGCCGCCGAACAGTCCGGGGTCTGCAGGGATTTTGCCCGCAGTCACTGTATCAGCCATTTCTATGATGTTGGTAAAATGGGTATTGAACACGCTCTTTTGCCCGAACAGGGGGTTGTAACCGCAGGTGACCTGATTATCGGTGCGGATTCTCATACCTGTACCTACGGCGCTCTCGGAGCTTTTTCAACAGGTGTAGGGTCAACGGATATGGCGGCAGGTATGATGGCAGGTACGGCGTGGTTTAAAGTCCCCTCTGCCATAAGCCTTGAGCTGACGGGCAGTCTTGCCTCAAACTGTAGCGGAAAAGATGTAATTTTACATATAATCGGTAAAATCGGTGTTGACGGCGCTCTTTACAAAAGTATGGAATTTACCGGTGAGGGCATCAAAGCTCTTTCTATGGACGACAGACTTTGTATCTGTAATATGGCAATAGAGGCAGGCGCTAAAAACGGCATCTTCCCCGTTGACGAAATTACGACAGAATATATGAAGGGTCGCTGTGAAAGACAGCCCATTATCTTCGAGGCGGATAAGGACGCGGAGTATGAACAGGTAATTAGAATTAACCTGTCGGAAATAAAACCTACAGTAAGCTGTCCCCATCTTCCCGAAAACACTAAAAATGCGGATGAGCTTTCGGATATAAAAATAGACCAGGTGGTCATCGGCAGCTGTACCAACGGACGTATGGAGGATATGGAAGCCGCCTATAGAATTTTGAAAGGCAACAAGGTTGCAGACGGCCTTCGCTGTATCATCATCCCTGCCACTATGCAGATTTACCGCGATTGCGTGGAAAAAGGCTATGTTACCGCTTTCATAGACGCAGGTGCCGTTGTTTCAACCCCAACCTGCGGTCCCTGCCTCGGCGGATATATGGGAATCCTGGCGGCAGGCGAAAGATGTGTTGCAACCACTAACCGTAACTTTGTCGGCAGAATGGGTCACGTAGACAGCGAGGTATATTTAGCAAGCCCCCAAACCGCCGCCGCCAGCGCAATCAAAGGATATATTACACCATATAAGGGGGAGAAATAAATGAATACAAAAGGTAAGGTTTTTAAATACGGCGATAATGTTGATACGGACGTTATCATTCCTGCAAGATACTTGAATACCCCCAATGCGGCGGAGCTTGCACTCCATTGTATGGAGGATATTGATGCCTCCTTTGTGAAGCAGGTTCAAAAAGGCGATATAATGGTGGCAGGTCGGAATTTCGGTTGCGGTTCATCCCGCGAACACGCACCTCTTGCTATAAAAACCTGCGGCACAGGCTGTGTGATTGCCAAAAGCTTTGCGAGGATTTTTTACCGTAACGCCATAAATATAGGACTGCCTATTTTAGAATGTGACCAGGCGGCGGAGGAGATTTCCGCAGGCGACGAGGTTTCCGTTGATTTTGATACGGGCAAAATTACCAATATCACAACGGGGAAAACCTATCAGACTCAGCCCTTCCCTGAATTTATACAGAATATTATAAAATCGGGCGGGCTTCTGGCATCTCTTAAGGAGGCGGAATAATGAATAAAAATATTGCGGTAATCCGCGGTGACGGAATAGGACCCGAAATTATAACTCAGGCGATTTCGGTTCTTGACAGGCTTGCAGAAATTTACGGTCACAGCTTTACCTATACCGATGTAGATATGGGCGGCTGTGCCATTGATAAATACGGCGAGCCCCTCCCCGAATCGGAGCTTTTAAAATGTCTCAGCTCCGACAGCGTGCTTCTCGGCGCTGTAGGCGGGGATAAATGGAACGATGTGCCGGGAGATATGCGTCCCGAAAAAGGGCTTTTGAAGCTTCGGGCGGGTATGGGTGTTTATTCCAATAACCGACCCGCAAAAATCTGGCATCAGCTTGCCTCCGCCTCGCCCCTTAAAGAGGAAATTGTGGAAAAGGGTATTGATTTTATCATAGTCCGCGAGCTTATCGGCGGAATATATTTCGGCGACCATAAAACCGAAGCGGGCACCGCAACGGATGTACTGAAATACAGCGAAAGCGAAATTGAAAGAATAGGCAGAATAAGCTTTGAAACTGCTATGAAACGCAGAAAAAAGCTCTGTTCTGTGGAAAAAAGCAATGTCCTTGATTCCTCCCGGCTCTGGAAAAAGGTTATGCACCGTCTGGCGGCGGAATATCCCGAGGTTGAGCTTTCCGATATGCTTGTAGATAACTGCGCTATGCAGATTGTGAAAAATCCGTCTCAGTTTGATGTTATTGTGACCGAAAATATGTTTGGCGACATTCTCTCAGACGAAGCCTCTATGATAACAGGGTCAATCGGTATGATACCCTCTTCGAGTCTCGGTTCAACACCGGTGGGTCTTTACGAGCCTATTCACGGCTCTGCTCCCGATATTGCAGGAAAGGATATTGCAAATCCTGTGGGAACAATTCTCTCGGCCGCTATGATGCTGCGCTACAGCTTTGATATGGAAAAAGAAGCCGCCGCAATAGAAAATGCGGTGTCGCAGGTATTGGACGAAGGCTACCGCACCGCTGATATTATGCCCCAAACCGAAAAAGAAGCGGCAAGCTGCGTGAAGGTTTCCTGCTCTTTTATGGGAAAACTGATTGCAGATAAATTGTCCTGATGAAAAAATTTGAAAAAAATTTGAAAAAATACTTGACAAATAAAAATTAGTGGAGTATAATGATATTGTAAATTTGAATATCACAAAAAACGACTGTGACGAGGACGGTCGGATTGCAAGGCTTAGAGAGAGTTGTCGGGTGGTGCGAGACAATAGCGGAGCTTTCCAATGACTTATCACCTCTGAGTCGGAGGACCGAAGGGCTGCAGCTGAGTAGACTCCTCCCGTAATGCTGCGTGAAGGCAAAGGGCTTGTTGGAGCTCGGTAAGGTGACGAAGATTTATCAATTTTCGTAATTTGAGTGGTACCGCGGGTTATTATAACTCGATTAAAGGTTATCTTTGAGACGGGTTTTTTGTTTTATTCATATTCGTAACCAAATATCAAATTTGTCAAAAAACGAAAGGAGACAAAAACAATGGATTACAGTTTGAAAGAAGTCGCAGGCAGAATCAAAGACCTGCGTGAAGCAAAAGGTTTTACCGCTGAGGAGCTTGCAAGGCTCTGCGGCGTATCGACAGAGGATTACAAAATTCTGGAACAGGGTGAAACCGATTTCAGCTTCACTTTTATTTATAAATGTGCAAAAGCCTGCGGTGTTGAGGTTGTTGATATTTTAGAGGGAACAAGCACAACCCTTACCTCCTTTGCCATCACAAGAAAGGGCGAAGGGCTTAAAATCGTTAAAAAACACGGCGTTGAGTATGATAACCTTGCTCCCAAGTTCAAAGAAAAGCTGGCGGAACCCTTTTTGGTTAAGTTCCCCTATCTCAAGGAAGAACAAAACGAACCGCTTGCGCTTAATTCCCATAACGGTCAGGAGTTTGACGTTATTGTCAAAGGGTCCCTTAAGGTTCAGGTAGGAAACCACATAGATATTCTCCACGAAGGCGATTCTATTTTCTATAACAGTATTATCCCCCACGGTATGATTGCCGTATCGGAAGGCGGCTGTGAGTTCCACGCGGTTGTTTTAAATCCCCAGGACGGCAAGGTCAGCGAGGAATATCCCGAAGCACCGATTATTGCCGAAAAGGTGGCTAAAAAGAAAGCAAAAACCGAAACCGTTGCCGATAAATTCGTTGAATCCTCTTATGACGAAAACGGCGTATTTTGCGGAATTGCTTTTAAAAATGAAGATACCTTCAATTTCGCATTTGACTGTGTTGATGCCATTGCGAAGAAAAATCCCGATAAGCTCGCTATGCTGTGGGTAGCAAACGACAAGACCGACAGGCGCTTCACCTTCAGCGATATGAAAAAATATTCGGCTAAGACTGCCAATTATTTTGAATCTCTCGGTATCAAAAAAGGTGATACCGTAATGCTCGTACTTAAAAGACACTATCAGTTCTGGTTCTCAATGCTTGCACTCCATAAAATCGGTGCTATTGCAATTCCCGCTACAAACCAGCTTGTTGAACACGATTTTGATTACAGATACAAGGCGGCAGAGGTGAAAGCCATTGTCTGCACCGCAGATGGTTACGTTTCCGCAGAAGCGGAAAAAGCCGCCGCCGGCTATCCCGATATGATTAAGGTGCTGGTAGGCGGAGATAAAGAAGGCTGGCATAATTTCGATGTTGAAATGGAACGCTTCAGCACTCACTATGACCGTAACGAAAGCTCTCCCTGCGGAGACGACCCTATGGTTATGCTTTTCACCTCAGGTACAACGGGGTATCCGAGAATCGCAACTCATTCCTATAAATACGCTCTCGGTCATTATCCCACCGCAAAGCATTGGCATAACGTAAACCCCGACGGGCTTCATTTCACCATCTCCGACACAGGCTGGGGCAAAGCTCTCTGGGGTAAGCTCTACGGTCAATGGCTCTGCGAAGCAGGTATCTTCACCTACGAATTCGACAGGTTCCATTCAGACGATATTTTGCCTATGTTCGCTAAATATAACATCACAACCTTCTGTGCACCTCCTACTATGTACCGTTTCTTCATAAAAGAGGATTTGTCCAAATACGACCTTTCTTCTATTGAATACGCTACAACCGCAGGTGAGGCACTCAACCCTGAGGTGTTCAACCAATTCAAAAAAGCAACGGGACTTACCATAATGGAAGGCTTCGGGCAAACCGAAACCACTCTTTCCGTCGCAAACTTTGTCGGTTCTACGCCGAAAATCGGTTCTATGGGCAGACCAAGTCCTTTATATGATGTGGTTATCTTAGACCCTGACGGCAACCCTTGTCCTACCGGTGATACGGGAGAAATCTGTATCAGCGTGAAAGACGGTGCTCCCTGCGGGCTGTTTATCGGCTATTATCTTGACGAGGAAAAGACCAATGAGGTATGGCACGACGGTTACTACCACACAGGCGACCAGGCAACTATGGACGAGGACGGCTATCTCTGGTACGTGGGCAGAATTGACGATGTCATCAAATCCTCCGGTTATCGCATAGGTCCTTTTGAAATCGAAAGCGTTATTATGGAGCTTCCTTATGTGCTGGAATGTGCAATTACTCCCGTTCCCGATGAGGTGCGCGGTCAGATTGTCAAGGCTACCATCGTTCTTGTAAAAGGTCACGAGGGTACCGACGAGCTGAAAAAAGAAATCCAGGAATACGTAAAAACCCATACCGCCCCCTACAAATATCCCAGAGTTGTCGAGTTTGTAGAGGAACTGCCGAAAACCATCAGCGGTAAGGTAAGAAGAGTTGAAATCCGTAAAAATGATATGAAAAAAATGAAGGGAAGCCGATAAGCTTATGTATTTTGAAGATATTAAAATCGGCATGGAGATAGAAATATCTCCCGCGGTTATCCGAAAAGAAAAAATGCTTTCTTTCGCACAGGATTATGATAACATCCCCCTCCATACGGATGAGGAATATGCGAAAAAAACTGTTTTTAAAAAGCTTATTGCTCCCGGCGTTATGTCTTTTATGTCCGTCTGGGCAAAATACCTGGAGGTGGATATTCTCGGCGAGGAGCTTCTGGCAGGGAAATCAACCAAAATAGAATGGTATCACCCCGTTTTCGCAGATGACGTGCTGACCTCAAAAGCCGTTGTCACAAACTGCATTGACCGAAACCCGAAAAACGGTCTCGTAGAAATAACCATCTACGCCCGCAACAGCGAAGGCACATTAGTCCTGACCGATGTAACCGAAGCTATTGTGAAAAAAAGACCGATCTTGCCATAACGGGAGCGGTATATTAAGTGCGGAATACAAAGCGAAGGATGGATTCAGCGCTAAATTGACCTTCTGTTGCAGGGAACATTCACCAATGTCCCGAAAGGGCGGCTCACAAACCGCCCCTGCTAAGGCGAATTTAATTTAGCCTTGCTCGTCAGAGCGAAATTCAGCAAAAAGCCTTCCTCCCCTGCGGTGCAGGGGTCGATGCCCGCATCAACCCGAAATACGACCACTATACAATAAAAAATTAAGGTAGAAAAGCGCACAGCGCTTTTCTACCTTCTTTTTTATTCAAATGTGATATAAAATCCGTCCTCAAGGGTTGTTTCTTCTACGGTTATTCCTTCAAAATTCGCCGTTATATACAGATAATCCTCTTCCGAAAGTCTGTATATCTCTCCGCCGCCGGCCGTTATGATTTCAAGGGGCGTAATCTTTTCGTCAATAAATTCTTTTATCTCTGCATCAAAGCAAATCACCGCTGTCCTGCTGATATTGCGGAAGCTGTTGCCTCCTCCCCCGCCGCCTGATGATGCCACCGTTGCGGTTTTGGCATCAGTACCTGCCGCCGCCAAAGGCTCTGCCGCCATCTCAGGCTTTGCCGCCGCCGAAGGCTCTGCTGCTACCACGGGCTCTGCCGCCATCTCAGGCTCTGCCGCCATCTCAGGCACTGCTGCTACCTCAGGCACTGCTGCTACCTCAGGCACTGCTGCTACCTCAGGCTCTGCTGCTACCACGGGCTCTGCCGCCATCTCAGGCACTGCTGCTACCTCAGGCTCTGCTGCTACCTCAGGCTCTGCCGCCATCTCAGGCTCTGCCGCCATCTTTAAATTCCCGTTCTCGGCTTTTATTCCATACGTATTCTCCAAAAAATCTTCTCCCGTCTTTATTTCGGGATAGCTTCTGCTCTCCTCATAGAGGGTATAAACGGGTCCCGTAACCAGCATAAGACACGCCGCCAGCCCTATTGCCGATACGTACATTTTACGATTTTTATACCACGGGATTTTATCCTTCAGAATCAGTTTTGCCTGTAGCTTTGCCTTAAAATTCTCAGGTAAGGCGGTTTCCCCTACAGAATTGCATATTTCTACGGTTTTTTTCATATCCTCATAATATTTGCGGCATTCCTCGCAGTCCTTAAGATGACTGCCGATTTCCGCGTCCGTCACCACGCCGTCTATATATTCCGATATTTGTTCTCTTACTTTTTCACAATCCATGCAATTCACCACCCTTCCTTTATTAGACGTTAAAATTTTCAAAAAGTTCCGGAAATTTTTGAATAATTATATTTTTTAAGCTTTCCCGACCCCGATGGATACGGGATTTTACCGTTCCCTCGGAAATATCGAGAATATTTGCGATTTCCTCGTAATTCAGTCCTTCCATATCACGTAAAACCACTACAATCCTGTAGCTTTCCTTCAGCATAGAAAGAGCCCTTCTGACCTCGTGGCAAAGCTCGCCCTTTATAACGCTTTCCTCAGGCAGAGGACGGTCGTCGACTATAGGTATCTCCTCATCCTCGTTCTCGGAGCTGTGCAATGCGAAAAGGCCAAGAGGGCTTCTGTGTTTTTTCCTGAGCATATCAAGGGCGCAGTTATATACTATTCGGTACAGCCAGGTATAAAAGCTTGAATTTCCGCTGAAATTGCCGATGCTGTTATATGCCTTTATAAGCGCTTCCTGTGCGGCATCCTCCGCTTCGTGAGGATTTGCCGTAACGCCCAGAGCTATATTGTATGCCTTCTGCATATAAGGTTCAATGAGCTGTTCAAAAGCCGCAACGTCACCGTTTACCGCTTTTTCAATTAAATCCTCACGCTCCACTAAAGTCACCGCCTTTTTGCAAATTTTGTCACTCCCTGAAACAGAGCAGGTGCAACGAAGCTAACCACAAACCCTGCCGCCGCATATTGTACCGCAGACGGAAGTCCAAGCTTCTCCACAGCAAGCTTCGCTACTGCCACCAAAACCATTCCGCCGATAAAGCTCACGATTTTCCGTCCTTTGCCGCTTACTGTTTCAAAATGCAGTATTTTCTCGTCCAGGATATGTCCCGCAATAAAAGCAGTAAAAAATCCGCCCATTTTATACAGGTCATTATCCTTTATGAGAAATGCCACTACCCAGATAACCACCGCAATAATCAGCGAAATTCGGTTTTTATATTTCAGGTTATCCATAAATACCTTGCCCGCCATAACGCATACTATACCGACAGCAAACCCGCAAAGTACGTCTACGGGAGTATGCACTCCCAGATAAATTCTCGAAATCCCCGTCAGAAGGGTTAGTATCAACCCTGCCGTAAGGATAATTTTTTTCCTGAAGGTATAATGGCAAATCCCCGTAAACGCCATAGTAAGCTGAGAATGACCGCTGGGAAAAGAATAGCCGTATCCCGTCTGAGTATCTATCTGCCGTACAGAGGAATAGTGAAAGGGTCGCGGAATTTTAAAAATATTTTTCAGCCCCACGTTGACCATCAGAGCAGATACGGTCACGACCCCTATCCCGTAAGCTCGGTTCTTGTCGTAACACCAGTATAAATATCCTAAAATCAGCACGAACACATATTCGCCCGTCAACGCCGATATAAAAAGAAAAATTTTATCCAGCAAGGGTGTTGAAAAGCTCTGAAAAAACTGTATTACCTCTATCATAATTTGCACCCTCCCGTCTCATCCTGATAAATTTTCAATTATATTTTAACACAATTTTTTCAATTTGTCAATCTACCTCAAATGGAATGATATAATATAAATAGAGTCGACAAACACCCAAAAATATGATATAATAAAAATAGAAGGAAAGGTGTTTGAAATGACAAAGTACAGTAAAGAATTTAAAGAGGAAGCTCTAAAGCTTTCAGATGAAATCGGAGT
>JAZSKI010000038.1:0-21788 GCA_045534775.1 Clostridia bacterium
TGTATTATTAGAGCCATGAATAATAGAAGGAATAATTAGACCTTTGTCAATTAATGAGTCAATTATATCTGAAAATACTAGTTCATCAATTGGTTTTTTTGTAACAAAAGATATATACTCCTTTAACTTTGATAAAATAAGTAATTCGGAATCTATTTTTTCATTATCTGAGTTTTTGTAATTTGTATAATGCATATTATCCGAATATAAAAAGTCAAATGTATGACCTAAATACTCGTTTTTCTTGAACGTATAATCGTAACAGACTTCATTGCATATATTTGAAAAAACAAACGGGTTTTTTACACAGTTTATTAAATTTAATATATTCTGTGAAAAAATAAAGTCATCATTGCTATTTAATCGTTGAATATGTTCAATCTTGTAATATTCTGTAAAAGCTCTCATTAATTCAGAAGCAAGAATGTAATGTAGAATTTTCAACTGATTTTCGCAAGAGATTTGTTCGTTTTCGTTAAATATAAATTCGTGTAATTTTGAATTGTCATACTTTGAAAAAGCTATCTTTAATTTTTCCTTCTCTATTTCTCCAAGTAGAACAAATGGGATTGCTAAAAATATATTGTTACCATTATATTTTCCATAAAGAAAACGAATTTTACATAACTCTATATATTCGCTCAAGAGTGAATCTGTAAAAAAATCATTTGGTATTTTAAGAACATAGCTTTTTATGTTGTGTGTGCTTTGTAGTTCGCTAGAAATATCAACTAAATTATGTTTTTTTACGAAAGCGGAAATTGAACATTCATCAAAATTACTAAAGTTATATACAGGCTGATCAATGTTATATGGGCACATATTTGACTCTATAAAATTAGCAATATATTTAGAAAATTGAAGTGTATCCTCTCTTGTTATTTCCGCAAATGTGTCAATTATATTTACATTTTTAAGAATATCTTCGTTGCCTATTAAAGGACGAGCCATAATGTATACATCAGAGGTTATATGATTGTTATGTAAAATTCTTAAGGCTTTGCTTAATGAGCCACCCTTTATCATAACATCATCAACTACTATAACTCTTTTCCCTTTAAACTTATCTTTTATATTATAGGTTAATATACGACTAGAGTATATCTCACACGTTTTTGGCTTGTCAATAAAACCAGATATTGTGAGAGATTTGTAAAAACAAATAGCTTTTCTAGCCATAAAAATTACCACTTGATAGTCTTGGAAAATTTGTTCAAGATCTTTTTTATAACGTAAAATTAAATCTCTATACTCAGATGGAAACAAATTAAAAATCCCTTTATTTTCCATAGTAGTACCTCCTAAAAAGAATTTGGCTAATGTTCTTACCCTATTTTATTACGATTATATTGTAGCATATTTATCCAATTTATTCAATACATAAATACGCTTTTTTAGGTTTATTAAAAACATGCTCAAACCTCAATCTATAATGTAAAAATTTAGACAATATCGAAAAAAGTACAGCCACTTGAGCTATACTTTTTTCGGTGGTGCGGGCGAGGAGACTTGAACTCCTATGCTCTTGCGAGCACATGGACCTGAACCATGCGCGTCTGCCAATTCCGCCACGTCCGCATATATTAAATTTTAAATTGTTAGCATTTACACAAGCCGTTTTGTGTTACTCCCTTAAAAAGGGTTCACGGACTTGAACCTGCATGAAATCGCTTTCACATGGACCTGAACCATGCGCGTCTGCCAATTCCGCCATACCTGCATATTAAATTATAACCTCATAATTTTTACACGGGAGAGGTAATCCCGAGGAGGAGCAAAACCGCTTAATCCTCAAATATGAAAACGGATAAACCGATTTCAACAACTTTTCACCGATGTGACGCGAGCAGAACCATGCGCGTCTGCCAATTCCGCCATACCTGCATATATTAAATTGAAGATTGTGCCGTAGCGAAATTGCTATCACACATAAACAACACTAGTATTATATCACAAAATTCTCAGGTTGTCAAGGGATAAAATGGATTTTATCATAATTTTATTAAAATAAGCAGTCAGAGGAATGGCTTATGGTTAGGTGATAAATTAAGTGCTGATATCTTTTTTTCATTCATATTTTCCGAACTCGTACATAGAATGTACTATGAAAAGTTGAGGAGGAACGGTAATGAGAGTTTTTATGATATCGAAA
Source organism: Clostridia bacterium (assembly GCA_045534775.1). Lineage (GTDB taxonomy): Bacteria > Bacillota > Clostridia > RUG12999 > RUG12999 > JAZOTK01. The sequence continues at coordinate 2,153 of JAZSKI010000038.1, forward strand.
AAAATGATTAAAATATACGGTATTGTTGCATTGGGACTGGTCGGTCTTTATGTATGCGGTAACAATCTGGGAGATGCGGTTTTTACGGCGGGAAGTTCAAAGGAAATTCCCATATACTGTGTTGACAGAGATGATAAAAAAATATCTTTGACCTTTGATGCTGCGTGGGATGCCGAGGATACGGATGAGCTTATCGGAATTTTGAAGGAAAACGGAGTCTCTGCAAGCTTTTTCACCGTAGGTGGGTGGGTGAACAGATTTCCTGATGCGGTTAAAAAATTTTATGACAACGGGCACGAGATTTTAAATCATTCGGATACGCACGCGCATATGGCGAATTTAACGGCGGAGCAGGTAGCGACAGAGCTAAATGAATGTGAGAATAAAATTCAGAATATAACCGGGGTAAGCTATAAACTGTTCAGAGCACCGTACGGTGAGTATAATGACGGAGTAATCAAAGCGGCGAGGGAAGCCGGATATACCACTATTCAATGGGATGTAGACAGTCTTGACTGGAAGGAACTGACGGCGGAGGAGATTTCAAAACGTGTTATTTCAAAGTCCAAAGGCGGATCAATTATTCTAATGCATAACGGCGCCGAAAACACCCCTGCGGCACTTCGGATTATACTGCCTGCACTAAAAGAAAAAGGCTTTGAATTTGTACCCGTATCACAGCTTATTTATAAAGAACAATATCATATAGACAGTTCGGGAAAACAGATTAAGGATTAAACGAAATGTCCGGTTGAAAAGGTTTGCTAAAGGGGCTGTCTCACTAAAAAGTGAGGCAGCCCCTTGAACACGCTTGCGGTCGGCAGATTATTCGGCGGACCTTCAGTTCCGCCGGTAATGGCGACTTATAGTTTATGATTATACAAAGGCATTGAAGAAGGTGTACAGTATAGTTTATGATGTTTCTCAGCGAAAAAATTTTGTAACTAAAGCTATTGACTTATCATTTGCGATTTGATATAATTGAAATACTAAGCAAATACAGCAACTGTTCTTTCGGGAAAAATGGTGCAATCTGCATAAATGTATGCACACAGCCGATGCTTCCGGTGATTCTTATTATTAAATAATCGGTGATATATTTACGGAAATATTGTTAAAAAGGGCGGACGTGAAGCTGTTCCTGCGGACTGCCTTGAAGGGAGAGATGACGATGACTTTTAATAAAATTAAAGGAAAACTCGGTTTCGGATGTATGCGTTTGCCGATGGTGGACGGTGAGGTTGACAAGGCTGAGTTTAATAAAATGATAGATGCGTTTATGGAAGCGGGCTTTAACTATTTTGACACAGCTCACGGGTATATTGATGGGAAGAGCGAAACAGCAATCCGCGACTGTCTTTCGGCGAGGTACGAGAGAGAGGCTTTTGTTTTGGCTGACAAGCTTTCCTATTGGTGCTTTCAAAAGGAAGAAGAAATTATACCGCTGTTTGAGAAACAGCTTGAGCTTTGCGGTGTGGAATATTTTGATTTTTATCTGTTTCATTGTTTGAACAGAGAAGCCTATGCTAAGCATAGTAGGTGCAACAGCTTTGAGGTGGTGAAAAAGCTGAAAGAGCAGGGGAAAATCAGGCATATTGCTATGTCTTTCCATGACACAGCCGATTTTTTGGATAAAATTTTAACAGAACAACCCTACATGGAGGCTGTACAGCTGCAAATGAATTATCTTGATTATGATGACCCGACCGTACAAAGCAAGGCGTGCTATGATGTAGCGGTAAAACACGGCAAAAAGGTTATTGTAATGGAGCCGGTCAAAGGCGGCGCTCTTGTTAATCTGCCTGAAAAAGCGGCAGAGGTGCTTGGCGGGCTGGGAAATAAAAGTGAAGCTTGCCATGCACTACGCTATGTGGCAAGCTATCCTGAGGTCTTTATGGTGCTGTCGGGTATGGGCAGTATGGAAATGATACAGGATAATGTAAAAACCATAACGGAATTTATCCCGGTATCGGAGGCGGAATTTGAGGTATATGACCGGGTACGGCGGCTTATCAGGGAAATCAAGCAGCTTCCCTGCACAAAATGCAACTACTGTAAGGAGGTATGTCCCGAAAACATACCTATTTCAGAGATTTTTGAGATTTATAACGCATTTCTTGCGGCAAAAATTTCACATCCGGAGTTTATTGAACGATTAAAGCCGCATGGTGGCAAAATACTTTCCTGCATAAAATGCGGAAGCTGTGAGGGTAATTGCCCTCAAAGCATAAAAATTAAAGATGAGCTTGAAAAGATAGGAAAAAATATAAATGATTAATTTAGAAAAAGCTAAAGAATTACTTGTTCAAAAGGAATATACCTGTGTGCTGTGCAAGGAGGACGAGGTTTTTCAGTCAAAAAAAAGAGGAGTAGCTCCGCTTATGGAATTTCTTGAATCGGGAAAGAGTTTTTTAGGTTTTTTTGCCGCAGACAGGACAGTAGGTGCAGGTGCGGCGCATTTATACGTACTGCTTGGTGTTAAGGCAGTATGGACAAGGGTCATAAGCGAGGATGCAGAAAAAATCCTGAAGGCAAGCAGTATTGATGTTTATTATGAAACCTTAGTTCCGTACATTATAAACCGTACGGGAGACGGTAGGTGTCCGGTGGAAACCTGCGTACAGGGGATTTCCGATTCGGCGGAAGCGGCAAAGAAGATAAAAGAGCTTTTGCCGAGGTTGAATTAGCATTCTGAGAAATAAGAAAAGTGGGATAATATGTTAGGAGCAGTCTGTATTTTTGCTGTTTTACTTATGAGGGTTATTTAAAGCATATTTAATAAAAAATCCAGTAATTTAATAAACGGCAGGAAGGAATTGATACGGTATACGACGGTATATAATCTGTTTGCGGCGATAATACCGTCGGTTGTACTGTTTACCTTTGCAAACGGTGGAGGTACCATAATTCAGACTGTTATCAGCGTTACGGTATTTAAAGAAAAGTTTACCCTGAAAAGTCCTGTAGGTATTATTCTGGGACTTGCGGCATTTATAACAATTAAACTGTAATTAATTGAGGCTGTAGTGAAATTTTACTGCGGTCTCTATGTTTTTTCGGGAATGACCTCTATGCTATTGACAGAGGACGGCATCTATGATAAAATATAGATATAATCAGACGAAAAGGTGATAAAATGAAAATATTTGAAGTTATAAACCAAATTGAAAAAACAGCTATGCCGCACATTGCCTGCGATTGGGATAATGTGGGGCTGATTCTGGGTCACAGCGACAGGGAGGTTACCCGCGTGCTGACGGCTTTGGATTTTGATATGGATGTGGCAAAAAAAGCAAAGGAAGTGGGAGCAAATCTTATTGTAACCCACCATCCCATTATGTTTTCGCCAATAAATAAGATTAACGATATGACAGCTGAAGGCAGAAGTATTCTGTTTATGCTGGAAAATGAAATTGCACTTTACAGTGCACATACAAGTCTCGATGCGGCAGAAGGCGGTACCAACGACTATCTGGCAGAGCTGTTTGGGCTTGCAGAGATTGAAAATATCGAGATTACCTATACGGACGAAACAGGGAAAACCTATGGGATAGGCAGAAAAGGAAGACTTGAATATCCTATGGCACTCGGCGAACTGGCGGCGGAGATTGCCATGAAGCTGGAGCTTGACCGTATTGAATATATCGGCGATGACGAGAAAATTATTGAAACCGTCAGCATAGTCAGCGGTGGCGGCGGCAGTATGATAAACAGCGGAATTAAAACCGATGCTTACATAACGGGCGATATTAAATATTCCAATGCCAGAAATGCCGAAGAAATGGGTCTTTCGGTGATAATTGCACCCCATTACAGTACAGAGATTTTTGCAACCGAAATCCTGAAAAAACTGATTTTGGGCGTTGATGTGGTAGAATATAAAAACCCCAATATAATCAAAAGCTGTGAGGTAGAAGTATGATATATGTGATTTATATATGTTTATGCGGCATTATGCTGGGATTGGATATTCTGTCAAAACAGCTGATATCGGGTAATATGTCAGTAGGTGATACAATTCCTCTTATTGAAAATATATTTCATCTGACTTTTATAAAGAATTACGGAGCCGCCTTTGGAATGTTGTCAGGGGAACAAGGTTTTTTAGTTCTTTTTACAGCGGTTATTGTTATTGCGATTATCCTGTATGTTATTTTTGCAAGACCAAAAAATCATTTTATGTTACTGTCCTTTGCAATGATAACGGCAGGCGGTATCGGCAATCTTATTGACAGAATAAGTCTGGGCTATGTGATTGATTTTTTTGATTTCAGACTGATAAATTTTGCAATCTTTAATGTGGCGGATATTTTTGTAGTTTGCGGCGCAATATTACTGGCTGCCTATATGGTATTTTTTGATGGAAAACGCCAAAAGTAAGTATATATAAACAAAATAAGAAAAAAGGAGAAGGCTGTTTTGATTTTTATATCAGATACCTCAGAAAAAAGAGTAGATGTGTTTCTTGCAGAGAAAAGCGGGCTGACTCGCTCTTATATTTCAAATTTAATTTCAGAGGGCAGACTCACCGTAGGAGGAAAAACCGTCAAGGTAAGCTATAAGGTTAAGTGCGGCGATGAAATAGAGCTGGATATTCCCGAGCTTCGTGAGCCTGAAATCATAAAACAGAATATTCCGCTTGATATAGTCTTTGAAGATAGTGAAATAATTGTTATAAATAAACCACAGGGTATGGTGGTGCATCCCGCGGCGGGAAACTACGAGGGAACCCTCGTAAATGCACTTATGGCACATTGCGGCGACAGTCTTTCGGGAATCAACGGAGTGGCAAGACCGGGGATAGTTCACCGTATTGACAAGGATACCAGCGGTCTTTTGGTGGTAGCCAAAACCAATGAAGCCCATCTGTCTTTGGCGGAGCAGATTAAGGTTCATAGCTGTAAGAGGGAATACCTCGCTCTTGCAAGAGGAAGATTTAAGGTGCCGACAGGCACGGTTAATGCTCCCATCGGCAGAAATCCTAAGGATAGAAAGAAAATGTGCGCAATCTCAGGCGGCAGACCTGCTGTAACTCATTACGAAGTCTTAGAAGAGTTTGGGGAGTACACCTTGGTACGCTGTCGTCTTGAAACGGGAAGAACTCATCAAATAAGAGTTCATTTAAGCCATATAGGTCACCCCCTTGCCTGCGATCCCGTTTACGGTATAAAAAAAGAAAAGCTGAAAGCAGAAGGTCAGCTTCTTCATGCCGAGACATTGGAGTTCACCCATCCAAAAACAGGCGAAAATATGAGACACAGCTGCGAAATTCCGCAATATTTCAAAGAAATATTAGAAAAACTCCGCAGGGAATGCAAATAATAAATCGTGTTTCGAGACAAAACAATATGCGCACATGGCGTTTAATTCAAAAACAGCACCAAATTTCGTTTTGGAAGGGGAGGGGTATATTGTACCTCAAGTGTAAAAATCGAAATTTGGTGCTAAATTGGTGCTAAATTTAAAAAAAGAGAAGGTTGCAACAATACTGAAGCTCAAGGTGGGAATACAAACCCCTTGATTTTTTGTTTTGTCGCAACCTGTTTTTTTAAAGTGATATTCTGTGTTTCGTACAGAGTGATATTTTTGATAAATCAAAAGTGGTATTAAAACTATTGTTTTAGTAGTATTTTATTAATCTCCGTACCCATCAGGGTTATTTTTCTGCCAGTTCCAGGCATCACCGCACATTTCGGGAATATCGCGTTTTGCTGTCCAGCCAAGCTCTTTTTCCGCCTTGCTTGCATCGGCATAACATTCTGCTATATCACCGGGGCGGGGCGGGTCTATTACATAGGGAATGGTTACACCGCTGGCGGCTTCAAAGGCGTGGGTCAGTTCAAGAACCGAGGTACCGTGACCTGTACCCAGATTATAAATATGAACACCGGGTTTATCGGTCTGAACATCAACAGATTTTACGTGACCTATGCTTAAATCCACAACGTGGATATAATCTCTTACACCGGTACCGTCGGGAGTGGGATAATCATTTCCAAAGACGTGCAGTTTTTCCAATTTACCAACGGCAACCTGGGTAATATAGGGCAGAAGGTTATTGGGAATACCTTTGGGGTTTTCACCAATTTTTCCGCTTTCGTGTGCGCCGATGGGATTGAAATACCTGAGAAGCGTAATTGAAAATTTATTATTGGATTTATATAAATCCTGCATAATATTTTCAAGCATCAGCTTAGTTGAACCGTAGGGGTTGGTGGTTGAAAGCGGGAAATCCTCTTTTATAGGAACGGTTGCGGGGTCGCCGTAAACTGTTGCCGAGGATGAGAATACTATGTTATATACGCCGTATTTCTCCATTAAATCAAGTAAATTCAAGGTTCCTGTAATATTGTTATGATAATATCTGAGAGGGATTTTCGTTGACTCACCTACAGCCTTAAGTCCGGCAAAATGAATTACCGATTTGATGTCATTTTCCTTGAAGATTTTTTCCATATCTTCATAGTTTAACATATCACATTCATAGAATTTAAAATCCTTACCCGTAATTTTCTTTACGGCATCAAGGGATTTGGGACTTGAATTGCTGAAATTATCAAGAACAACAATGTCATAGCCCGAATTTAAAAGCTCCACACAGGTGTGGCTTCCGATATATCCGGCACCACCGGTTACAAGAATTTTCATTTTGCATTGCCTCCAAAGTTATATTTCGGGAATTTATGTAAAAAAATTTTACAGATACCCTGTATTCAGTATATCATATTTTTTTGGATTAATCAAGTATAATTTTTAAAAAAATACAAAATATAAGGATATATAGAAAATTTTTGGAGAAATGCTATGAATATCTTTAATTTAAAGCCGAAGATTTTTTTCGGAGAAAACGCCTTGGACGGTTTGACTACCTTTGAAAGCAAAAAATTTTTTGTGGTTGCAGATCCGTTTATGGTGAAATCGGGTATGATAAAGATGGTGACGGAACGGCTGAAGGGTGAAATCGAGATTTTTGACGGGATTGTACCTGACCCGCCTATAGAAACTGTAGCAAAAGGTATGGAACAGCTTATAAGCTTTAATCCCGATACGGTTATTGCCGTAGGCGGCGGCAGTGCCATTGATGCGGCAAAAGCCATAGTTTTCTTTTCAAAGAAAATAGGAAAAGCTCAGAAGGTACGGTTTATCGCCATTCCAACCACCAGCGGAACAGGGTCGGAGGTGACGGGTTTTTCGGTTATCACAAACAAAGAAAAAGGTATCAAATATCCTCTTATTTCTGATGATATGATTCCCGATGCGGCAATTTTAGACAAAAATCTTGTTAAAAGCGTTCCTCAGACCATTGTAGCGGATACGGGTATGGACGTGCTGACCCACGCCATTGAAGCCTACGTTTCCACCCGTGCGACAGCCTTTTCAGATGCTTTTGCGGAAAAAGCCATAAGACTTGTTTTTGAAAATCTTTACAGGTCCTACTGCGGCGAGGAGATGGCAAGAGAAAAAATTCATCTTGCCTCAACCCTTGCAGGAATTGCCTTTAATGAAGCCTCTCTCGGACTGAATCACGCCATAGCCCACAGTCTGGGCGGTAAAACGAGACTGCCTCACGGCAGAGCAAATGCAATTTTACTGCCTCATATAATTGAATTCAACGCTGAAACCGCAGGCGAAAAATATGCGGAGCTTGCGAGACTTCTGGGCTTGGAAGGCGGAGGACGTAAAATGCTCGTGAAAAAGCTTATAGGTGAAATTGTTTCCTTAAGACAAAAGCTGAAAATCCCCTCAAAGACGGACAAGCTGAAGGAAATGGAAGCGGTTGCTGAAGGGGCTCTTGCGGATGCCTGTCTGAGAACCAATCCTGCTGCGGTGACAAAAGAAAATATAATCGGAATTCTAAACAAAATCGAGGTGTGAAGCATTGGAAACCCTTTTAAGTGTGGGAATTGATATGGGTACAAGCACGACTCAGCTTGTTTTCTCGGAAATAACCGTAGAAAACAGGGGTAACGCCTTTACTGTACCGAAAATGGAGATTTCCGATAAAAAAGTTATATACCGCAGTAAAATATATTTTACACCTTTGATTTCACACGATATTATTGATATGGAAGGCATACGCAGTATTATTGAAAAGGAATATAAAAATGCAGGGATTGACAAGGATAGAATTGATACGGGTGCTGTTATAATTACGGGAGAGACGGCGAGAAAGGAAAATGCCGAAGCCGTAACACGGTTTATGAGCGATTTTGCGGGTGAGTTTGTGGTAGCAACGGCAGGACCCGATTTGGAGAGTATAATTGCGGGAAAAGGTGCGGGAACGGCTGAGCTTTCCGAGAAAATGCAAAAAAAGGTTATGAATATTGATATTGGCGGCGGCACAAGTAATTTTGCGTTGTTTGACAGCGGAAGGGTAACAGAGACGGGCTGTATGGATATAGGCGGCAGACTGGTAAAAATACGCGGCGGCGAAATCACCTACGTCGCGCCTAAAATAAAGGAACTTATAAAGGGGCACGGGCTTGGTATTGTTGAAGGAAAAACTGCCTATATTTCAGAGCTCGAAAAGCTGGCGGAGCTTATGACGAAAATTCTGATGCAAGGAGTTTTTTCTCGAAAAAGAGATAGGGATTTTGAGCTTTTGATTACTAATAAAATGACGGAAAGCATACCCGATTTAATAACCTTTTCGGGCGGTGTTGCCGATTGTATGACTGAGCCTGCTGCAGATGCCTTTAAATATGGCGACATCGGTATTCTGCTGGGAAAAGCCATAAGAAACTCGCCTCTTTGGGATATGACGGTGAAGGAAGGCGCTCGTGAAACCATAAGAGCAACGGTAGTGGGTGCAGGTGCCTATACCACAGAAATCAGCGGCAGTACCATAACCTATGACGGAGATTTGTTACCTGTTAAGAATTTGCCCGTATTTAAAATTAAAAACGAAGAAAATATGGATATAAGCCAAGTGGAAGATATGGTCGCTTTTGCTATAAGCGGCATAAAAAATCCTACCTTCAGGCAGATAGAAAAATACGCTGAAGAGCTGGCAAAAGCAAAGGTTTCGCCTGTTGTGATAATAATTAAAGAGGATATGGCGAAGGCGTTGGGTCAGTCACTCCGCCTTAAGGGGAAAAAAGATATTATTTGTATAGACGGCATAAACACCGACAGCGGTGATTATGTGGATATAGGCAAACCCGTAGCAGGCGGTACGGTTCTGCCTGTAGTGGTAAAGACATTGGTATTTGATAAATTTTAATCATCATTTACATGAAGGGAGAAATATATGATATTAAAAACAAGGCTCTTTGGTCATACCTATGAGTTCAAAACCCTGAAAGAGGTTATGGCTAAAGCAAATGAAGAAAAATCGGGGGATATTTTAGCAGGGCTTGCGGCGAAAAGTGCTGAGGAACGAGTTGCGGCTAAGGTGGTGCTGTCTAATGTTCTACTGTCCGATTTAAGAAACAATCCTGCCGTACCCTACGAGACTGATGAGGTCACAAGGATAATTCAGGATGACGTAAACGAGAGCATTTACAGCGAAATTAAAAATAAAACCGTATCAGAACTACGTGAGTGGATTTTAGATGAAAAAACCGACGGCGATATGATAAAACGCATTTCGCGTGGACTGACGGCAGAGATGATAGCGGCGGTTGCCAAGCTTATGAGCAATATGGATTTGATTTACGCCGCCTCAAAAATCCGCATTACGGCACATTGTAATACCACAATAGGCAAGGCGGGTACTCTTTCATCAAGACTTCAACCCAACCATCCTACCGACGACCCTGACGGAATTATGGCATCTCTTTTAGAGGGGCTTACCTTTGGTGCGGGAGATGCCCTTTTGGGCTTAAATCCCGTCAACGATTCTGTCGAAAGCATAACAAAGGTTTTAAAACGGTTTGAAGAAATTAAACATAAATACGAAATCCCGACACAGATTTGTGTGCTGGCTCACGTTACAACTCAGATGAAAGCCATAAAAAACGGAGCCCCGGGTGATTTGATTTTCCAGTCAATAGCAGGGTCGCAGAAGGGTAACGAAGCCTTTGGATTTAACGGCGAGATTTTAGAGGAAGCAAGGCAGATTGCTCTTTCAAGAGGTACGGCGGAAGGACCCAATGTTATGTATTTTGAAACAGGTCAGGGATCTGAGCTTTCCTCAGAGGCACATTTTGATACAGACCAGGTAACTATGGAGGCTCGGTGCTACGGGTTTGCGAAACGCTTTTCGCCTTTTATCGTAAATACGGTGGTAGGCTTTATCGGTCCCGAATATCTCTATGATGGCAGACAGGTAAACAGAGCGGGATTGGAAGACCATTTTATGGGCAAGCTGACGGGTGTTTCAATGGGTTGTGATGCTTGCTATACCAATCACATGAAGGCTGACCAGAATACTATTGAGGATTTGTCGGTGCTTCTTACGGCAGCGGGTTGTAACTATTTTATGGGCATACCCCACGGTGATGATGTAATGCTCAACTATCAGACCACAGGCTTTAGAGAGACGGCGGCACTCCGCGAGATTTTCGGACTGACAGCGATAAAACCCTTCCACGAGTGGCTTGTAAAAATGGGATTTGCAGATGAAAGAGGCAGACTTACGCCAAAAGCCGGCGATGCTTCATTGCTGTTATAGGAGGATATATGAACGAGAATGAACTTAAATTAATGGTACAGCAGATGGTAGAGGAAATGGTATCGGGTAAAAAGCCCGAACCGCAGAGAAAGCCTGCCGATGACGGCTGTATTGACGATATTACGGAAATAGATTTAAAAAAACAGTTTTTGGTTAAAAATCCCAAGGATAAGGCGGCATATCTTGCTATGAAAGCCAAAACCCCGGCAAGGCTGGGAATAGGCAAGGCGGGTGCAAGATATAAAACCATTACTATGCTGAGGGTAAGAGCAGACCACGCGGCGGCTCAGGACGCGGTATTCACAGACGTGAGCGAGGAGTTTATCAAAAAGAATAACTGGGTTTTTGTGAAAACACTTTGCAAGGATAAAGACGAATATCTGACACGTCCCGATTTAGGCAGACGCTTTTCGCCTGAAGAAATGGAAAAAATCAAAAAGACCTGCGGACACGGGAAAAAGGTGTTGATTGTAATCGGGGACGGGCTTTCGTCATCGGCTATCGAGGCTAATGCGGCGGAAATGCTGCCCGCTCTTAAGCAGGGACTTAAAACCTACGGCATAGAAACGGGAGAAACCCTTTTTATAAAATTTGCCAGGGTCGGTGCGATGGATGATATAGGTCAGCATACAGAAGCGGAGGTAATCTGTATGCTGGTAGGAGAACGTCCGGGTCTTGTGACGGCAGAATCTATGTCTGCCTATATTACCTATATGCCCCGTCACGGTATAGCCGAAGCTAAAAGAACAGTAATTTCCAATATCCACAGCGGTGGTACACCTGCTGTTGAAGCAGGAGCTCATGCCGCACAGCTGATACACAGTATGCTGGAGCATAAAGCATCGGGAGTGGATTTAAACAGGATGGTGACAAAATGAAAAATGAAAAACTAAAAGCTAAGGTTTTGTCTGTCAGGATAATTGCAAATATTAGCGAGGAGCTGGCAAAGGTACTTGAAATTAGCGGTAAATACAGTAGCATCGGCATAATTACAGCCGACTGTGATGATGTTACCTATACGGCTCTTGATGAAGCTACAAAGGCGGCGGCTGTGGAGGTAATTTACGGTAAATCTATGTACGGCGGAGCGACAAATGCTTCCACAAAGCTGGCGGGCGAGGTTATAGGAATTTTAGGCGGCGAGAACCCCGCCGAGGTGAAAAGCGGTATATCTGCAGTTTTGGATTATTTTGAAAGCGGCGACAGTTTTGTTTCGGCTACAGAAGATAATTCGGTGGTATATTATGCTCATACGGTGTCAAGTGCGGGAACTTATCTCTCAAAGCTGGCAGGAGTAAAAGAAGGTGCGGCGCTTGCCTATCTGATAGCACCGCCACTTGAAGCTGTTGCGGGACTTGATGCGGCACTCAAAGCCGCCGATGTTACGCTGACGGAATTTTTCGCTCCGCCTTCGGAGACCAATTTTGGCGGCGGTCTGCTTACGGGGACCCAATCAGCCTGCACAGCGGCGGCGCGTGCTTTTGCAGAAAAAGTAACAGAAATTGCGGAAAACCCAAAGGAGGTATAAGATGAACGCGTTGGGATTAATTGAGGTTGTAGGCTTTGTGGCGGCAATCTGCGGTGCAGATGCGGCTCTTAAGGCGGCAAATATAAATTTAATGGGAATTTCAAAGGTAGGCAGTGGTATTGTCACCGTCAAGCTTTGCGGTGATGTGAGTGCCGTAAGCTCGGCGGTAGCGGCAGGCGCAGATGCGGCAAAAAAGGTAGGCGAGCTGAGGCATACCCACGTAATAGCCAGTGTCTCAAAGGGCGTAGATGAAGGCTTATTAACGGAAAAACGTCAGGTAGATGTGGCGACAGTTGCTGAGTTTAAGGAACAAAGCAAGCGAAAAGTAAAGGTAGAAGCCGCGGCGGAGGTGCAAAATGGATAAGGATTTAAAATCAATAGCCGAAGCGCGGGAACTTCTTATACTTTCCGAAAAGGCGGCGGAGGAACTGAGCCATAAAAATCAGACGGAAATCGACGGTTATGTCAGGGCTGTAGCCGAAGCAGGCGAGCATCACGCGGAAGCGCTCGCAAGACTTGCAAGAGACGAAACGGGCTTTGGGAAATGGGAGGATAAGAAAATCAAAAACATCTTTGCCTCAAAGGTTCTGGAGGAAGCTGTCAGAGATATAAAAACCATAGGGATTTTGCGTGAGGATACTGAAAATAAAATTATTGACGTGGCGGCTCCCGTAGGAGTAATCTGCGGTATTGTCCCGTCAACCAATCCCACATCAACGGTGTTGTTTAAAAGCATAATTGCCGTAAAAGGCGGTAATTCTATTGTATTTTCGCCTCATCCCAAGGCGGCGAAGGCTACCCTTGAGGCTGTGCGTATTGTAAAAGAAGCTCTGAAAAAGGCAGGTGCGCCCGATAATACGGTAGGCTGTCTGACACTGCTTACTATGGAAGCAACCCGCGAGCTGATGACTCATCCTATAACGAAGCTTATTCTGGCAACGGGCGGTCCTGCTATGGTACGAGCCGCATATTCATCGGGGAAACCTGCAATCGGTGTGGGAGCGGGTAACGGACCTGCGTTTATTGATAAAAGTGCAGATGTTTCTGCGGCGGTGGGAAATATTATAAAATCCAAAACCTTTGACAACGGCACAATCTGTGCTTCAGAACAGTCGATTATAATAGAAAAATCTATGGAAACTGCTGTAGTAAAGGCACTTAAAGAGCAAAAGGCATATATTCTTTGTGAGGAAGAAAGCGAGAAGCTTAAAAAGCTGATTTTAAGAGCAAACGGTACTATGAACCCTGCCATCGTAGGCAAAAGTGCGGGTGAGGTTGCAAGATTTGCAGGGCTTATAAATGTACCGGAAGATACCTCTGTACTGGTGGCGAGAGAATACGGCGTCGGAGATAAATATATTTATTCTCACGAAAAGCTGGCACCAATACTGGGATTTTTCATTGAAGAAAACGTAGAGTCTGTGCTTTCAAAAAGCATTGAACTCTTGAAATTTGAAGGTGCGGGTCACACAATGGCAATTCATAGCGAAAATAAAGAGCTTATAAAGAAATTTGCCCTGAAAATCCCTGTATCGAGAATTCTGATAAACACACCTGCATCTTTAGGCGGCGTAGGAGTTACCACAAACCTGTTTCCGTCTCTCACCTTAGGTTGCGGAGCAGTGGGCGGAAGCTCGTCGTCTAATAATATAGGACCTTTAGATGTGATTAATATAAAAAGGGTAGCCTGGGGAGTTAAAAGTAAGATAGAGGAAAATTCCGTTACGGCGGATAGTATTGAAATTATTGTACAAAATATATTAAAGAAACTTATATAAGAAAGGAATAGATATTATGGCTAATTCAAATGCACTTGGTATGATTGAAACAAAAGGACTTGTAGGAGCAATAGAAGCGGCGGATGCTATGGTTAAAGCGGCAAATGTAGCACTTGTAGGTAAGGAGCAGATAGGCTCGGGACTTGTAACCGTAATGGTACGCGGCGATGTAGGTGCAGTTAAGGCGGCAACAGATGCAGGTGCGGCGGCGGCTGAACGTGTTGGTGACCTTATAGCAGTTCATGTGATACCGAGACCTCACAGCGAGGTTGATGTAATTTTACCTAAGGGTGTGTAAAATATGCCGGTTCTGACAGAAGAGGATGTAAGAGAACTGACTAAAAATTTAACCGGCGGCGACAGTCTGACCCTTAGCAAGGATAAAATTTTAACGCCGTCAGCAAAGGCGTATTTAACGGAAAGGAATATCGCTGTTGTTACGAAAAAAAGCGAGAATAAGACTCATCTTCACGGAAATGTGCTTGTAAACAAAACCCATCCGAGGATAAATCTGCGGGGGATGACAGATTTACTTGAAGCACAGATTATAAGAGTACAGATATGTCACGAGGCTCTTGCATCGGATTTACAGGAAATAGTAGATTTTATAAGAAAAATTATGGCGGCAGAGGTGAGAGATGAACCTTTGGGAGATTTCACCCTTCACGGACTTACCATTGAGGAAATAAGGGAACACTCCCACCATACCACAAAATATTACGGAATAAGCCATTTTTTGCCTTCGAGTGATATGGGCGGTATGGTGGCGGATTTGAATTTGCTTCGCACCATTACAAGAAGGGTGGAGCTTGCCGCTTGTCACGCCTTTGCAGGAGGCGAACGAAATGACATTATAACTGCCTATAACCGACTATCCTCCCTCTTTTGGATTATGATGTGTGAGGTGCAAAATGGAAAATATAACAAGTGAAGTTTTAAGGGAAATAAGACGCCGTCTTTTCATAAAAGCAGAAGCATCGGGCAGACACGTTCACCTAAGCCGTGAGGACGGGGAAAGGCTTTTCGGCAAAGGCTTTGAGCTTAGCTTTGTAAAAGCCCTTTCACAACCGGGACAGTTCGTTAGCCGCGAAAGAGTGTCTCTTATAACACCTAAAGGCAGAATAGATAATGTGGCGGTGCTGGGACCCTTCAGGAAGGATACTCAGGTAGAGCTTTCCTTGACAGATGCACGTGTTTTAGGGATGAAGCTACCTGTAAAACAAAGCGGCGAGGTGGAAGGCACTCCCGGTATTACCATCGAAGGCGGCGGCAACACAGTTACAATTGAAAGAGGTGTAATGGCGGCAAAAAGGCATATCCACATTACACCCGCAGATGCCGAAAGACTTCGGGTCTGCGACAATGAAAGTGTTAAGGTAAAGCTATTCGGTACTCGTCCGCTGATTTTTGACGATACTGTAGTGAGAGTCAGCGACAAGTTTTCTACGGTAATTCATCTGGACTATGATGAGGCGAATGCTTGCGGAATGGCAGGTGAAGCATGGGGTATGATAGTGAAATAGAAAGAATTTGCCAAAAGCTTGAAATCTGGTCGGTAATAGGCGAAAACAAAGAAATTGACGGAGTTTATACCGTACAAGGAATATGGAAATACGCCAAAGGTGTTATTATAACAAAGCTTTCCTGCAATATGCTCGGAAACCTGGCAATGGGCTGTGGCGGCGAGACAGAGGAATTTATAATTTCGCAGCTTATGAAAGGAAACAGAGTTTTAATTGACGGTGAAGGTATTGAATATAAAAAATACAAAAAATCTTCACCCTATTACAGACAGTTCAGCGACTATGAAAGGCTTTTAATCACCAGAGGTGCAGAGTATCTGCCCTGCAGTAAAAAGCTTGTCGGTGCATCGGATTTAAAGGGAGTCACCAGACTTCGACTCAGGGAAAATTCGGTCATAACACCCCTTGCTCTTGATATAATAAAGGAAAATAACATTGAGGTAGAATATGGATATTGCAAAAATAACCGGCAGCATCTGGGCGACAAGAAAAGATGACCGATTGCAGGGAATGAAGCTTCTTGTGGCAGACTTGGGAGGCATACGCTGTATTTGCGGTGATATTATCGGAGCAGGAATCGGCGATACGGTAATAATTACCCGTGGCGGTAGTGCTAAATGTGCGTTAGGAGATATTCCTGCAGATGCGGCAGTGGTAGCCATAGTTGATAAAATTGAGGAAGGAGAATAAAATGAGTATAAACGAAATTATAATATATATAATGGCAATTTTTGCGGTAATAGGAGCGATTGACCGAATAATCGGCAATAAGCTGGGACTTGGAGAAAAGTTTGAAGAAGGTATAATGGCAATAGGCGCTCTTGCTGTTTCTATGGTGGGGATAATAGTGCTGTCGCCGGTCATTGCTAAAATTCTTGCTCCCGTAATATCGCCCGTATTCGGTTTTTTGGGAGCTGACCCTGCTATGTTTGCAGGCTCTGTACTTGCTAATGATATGGGCGGCGCACCACTTGCGGCGGAGCTGGCAAAGGACCCCGATGCAGGTCGATTTGGCGGTTTGATTGTAGGAGCTATGTTGGGTGCGACAGTGGTGTTTACAATACCTGTAGCCCTGGGTATAATCAGCGAGGAGGACAGAAAATATCTGGCTACAGGAGTTCTGGCAGGAGTAATTACAATCCCTGTAGGTGCTTTTGTAGGCGGAATTACAGCAGGCTTTTCCGTATCTATGATACTGCGAAATTTGATACCAATAATAATTTTTGCTCTGCTTATAGCTCTTGGACTGTGGAAGTTTGAAAAGGCTATGACAAAAGGATTTATCATATTCGGTAAATTTATAGTAGGGTTGATTACCGTAGGACTTGCTCTCGGAATTTGGGAAAAACTGACGGGTTGGACGGTAATAGAAGACTTAAATCCCATATCGGACGGCTTTGAGGTAGTGGCGGATATTGCCATAGTTCTTGCGGGAGCATTTCCGCTTGTACAGTTTATAACAAAGGTTTTCAGAAAACCGCTTATGAAGCTTGGAAGTCTCCTGGGTATGAATGCCGCAGCGGCGGCAGGTATGGTAGCAAGTCTTGCCAATAGCATACCTATGTTTAATATGATGAAGGATATGGATAACCGCGGTAAAATTATAAACGTAGCCTTTGCCGTATCGGCGGCGTTTGTTTTCGGCGACCACCTGGGGTTTACGGCAGGCTATGATGAGGGAATGATATTCCCTATGATAGCAGGTAAGCTGATAGGCGGAATTACGGCAGTATTTGTTGCGATTGTACTTGCAAATAATATGGAGAGAAGGTCAAAAGATGGAAATTAATGCACAAATCCTCGAAAATATGATACGCGATATCTTGAAGGAAAAGCTGTGTGAAAAAAGCTGCGGCGTTAAAAAAATACCTCTGAAAACTGTACAGGTAAGCGAGGAAAACAGATTAAATACGGGTAACAACTCCCATAAGGTCTATACAAAGGATATTTTTGATTTGGAGGAAAGTCCGAGACTCGGTTGCGGTATTATGGAAATGGAAAACACTACCTTTGACTGGACTCTTTCCTATGATGAGATAGATTATATAATAGAAGGCAGACTGACCGTGATTACCGAAACAGGCAGTGTTACCGCAGAAGAAGGGGAAATAATTTTAATCCCCAAAAACTCAAAAATCAAATTTTCAGTAGAAGGCAAATCCAGATTTCTATACGTAACCTACCCCGCAAACTGGCAGAATACAGATTAAACAAATATTTTTGTTGAAAAATAGGGAAAGTAAAATAATAATTCGTATTGATTTTTTTGAAAAAGTGTGGTAGAATAGATTTAACAGAAGTTAAATCTATTCAGTGATATAAATCTCTGGCGAGATTTTCGATATGTGCTAAAGCACTCGATATGCCTGACGGCTCGATATGTTGCCTTGCGGCAACGAGATTTATATTATATCGAGTTTTGAGTGAAACGAAAAACATATCGATTTTGCGATAGCAAAAATATCGAGTAAACGAAGTTTGCATATCGACAAAAAATACTTGGCAACCAAATTGTTCACTAATTTTAGAATAGATTTAACGGAAGTTAAATCTATTCAGCTAAATTCGCTAACGCTAGCTAAATTGCCGGCGGCCGTTAAATGCATTTATTTCAAACGGAAGATATCCGAAAGCTTTTGAATAATCGGGAGCAGAATCGGACACGAATTATATAATTGACATACTATAGAAAGGACACAGATACAGTTTTAAAAAGACTAAATCGAAGAAGAAAAGGAGACAATAGGATGACATTTATATTGGGATGCAATTATTGGGCATCAAATGCAGGAATTGAGATGTGGAAAAACTGGGATGAAAACGCAATAAGAGATGACCTTAAGATTTTGTCCGAAAGCGGCATTGATTGGTATAACCGAACATATTGAAAATGAAAATTCGGCATATATCATTGTAGTGAATTATTCTGACAAAACAGTCGAAACGGAACTTAAAATAAAAGATGGGTTTCATATCAGTAACATAATTCGCGGAGATGTAAATAATATTGCACCATATGATACTACAATTATTAAAGTTATAAGAAAATAGGACTAACGGATAGCTTATAACCAAAGAGGGAAGCCTGAAATAGGATTTGATTTGTCATTACATTATCTAAGTATTACAAGAAATGTCCCGGTAAAATAACTGGCATCTAAATCGTTCACTGATTATATAATGAATTCAAAAAGAAGTCGAGGATGCATTTTATGTATAAAACAAAGTTGTGTTTAGGAACAAACAGTAGTTTTGAAACAAGCGTGAAGGAGCAGATTGTCCTTTTTAAACAAGCTGGTTTTGAGGCTTTTTTACAAGTTGAAATAAAGAAATAAGTTGTTATCGTAAATTAGCCGATGAAATCGGAATGATATATCAGTCTGTTCACGCCCCATTTGCAAATGCGGCAAAGATGTGGAAGAATGACGATGAAGCTGAAATGGCAGTAAATGAGCTTTTGAATTGTGTTAGAGATTGTGCTGAATCAAATGTTCCGATAATGGTTGCACATACATACATCGGTTTTGAAACGAGCACAGGACCGAATGAAGCGGGAATAGAAAATTTCGGAAGGGTTATTGAAGAAGCTGCAAAAAATAATGTTAAAATAGCTTTTGAAAATACCGAAGGTGAAGAGTATCTTGCGGCATTGATGAAAGCATTTTCTAAATATGAAAATGTTGGATTTTTCTGAGATACAGGACATGAGGCGTGCTACAACAGAGGAAAAGATATGTTGGGTTTGTATGGCGACAGGCTTATAGCAACACATATAAATGATAATTTGGGTGTAAGCGATTTTGATGGAAATATTTTCTGGACAGATGATTTGCACCTGCTTCCCTTTGATGGAATTACTGATTGGGAAAATGTTGCCGTTCGACTGAATAAGTGTGGATATAATGATATTCTTACTTTTGAACTGAATAAGGCGAGCAAACCAAACAGGCATGAAAATGATAAATACACAAAGATGACGATTGAAGAATATATAGCGGAATGTTATACACGTGCTTGCAGAGTAGCAGCATTAAAGGCGAAAAACGAATTCATTTAAGTGAACGTCATCCGAATTGTGCACAAATCATATAATGATTTCATCGAAGATAAAATCGGCGATATAAATTCCTGACGGAATTTGCGATATGTACTTTGTACGTGATATATTACTTGGTAATGCGATATGTCCCTT
>JAZSKI010000064.1:0-13732 GCA_045534775.1 Clostridia bacterium
AAAAATTGCATTATATAATAAATAATACCTACAGCAACCGACGAGAGAGTTCCATAAACAAGGACGGGACCTGCTATGAGAAACATCTTAGCGCCAACCCCCATTACCAGCCCTTCACTTTTGTATTCAAGAGCAGGGGAGGTAATTGCATTGGCAAAACCTGTTATAGGTACGGCTGTACCGCAACCGCCGTATTTTGCGAATTTATCATATATACCGATGGCGGTTAAAAATGAACCTAAAAATACCATTGTAATTGAGGTGGCAGATGCAACTGTCTGTTCAGGCAGATTTAATTTAAGAAAAAAACAACGTACCACCTCGCCTACGGTGCATATAACACCGCCGAAAATAAAAGCAAAAAATACTGTTTTAACAATATTGGTTTTAGGAGAAAGCCGCTTGACCAGCTTATCATATTCTTTGTTGTTCATAATGTCCTCCTTCGGCAAATTTATCATCAGGCATCAGCTTATATTCGGGATTATTGCGTTGCATAAAAAAGCCTGCTATAATCAGTAACAAAATTGCAAAATATAAAATGATTTTGTAACGTAATACAGTCATAAATATCCCTCCAAAAATAGTTTTTACAAAAATTGAAAAAATAATCATAAAATATTGATTTTGTTTTATAGATATGATATACTAAGTACATAAGAAAAAATATTGTCGGAGGGTAAAATGCTTTTAGAAAGAATTTGTAATATAGACGGAATATCGGGATTTGAATATAAAGGCGCTGAAATGCTGGCGGGAATTTTTTCGAAAACTTCAGATGAGGTAAGGGTTGACGAGCTGGGTAATGTGGAAGCCTATATCAGATGCGGGAAGGCGAATGCACCGCTGATAATGCTTGAAGCACATTTTGATGTTATAGGTCTTATGGTATCAAAGGTTCACGAGGACGGTTATATCAGCTTTATTACGGTAGGAGGGGTTGATCCGAGAATTTTACCGGGAATGGAGCTTATCATACACGGGAAAAAAGATATTTTTGGTGTTGTAGGAATTAAACCGCCTCATATTCTTACGGCGAAGGAAATGAAACGCAGCACCAAAACAGAGGAATTAACAATTGATACGGGCGAAAAATACGAAACGCTGAGAGAACTTGTAAAACCGGGAGATGCAATCAGCTTCAAAAAGGATTTCGCTTATCTTGGCGAAAATAAATTCAGCGGCTCGGGTCTTGATGACAGAGCAGGGATTGCCGCAATTCTTGAAGCCGCAAGACTTGTGAAGGAAGAAAAAATAATTAACGCCGATGTTTGCATTTTAGCTTCGACTACCGAAGAAACAGGTCGCACGGGAGCTAAGTGTGGTGCAAGGCGGATTAATCCCGATTTGGCAATAATAGTGGATGTTACTCACGGCGAAACCCCTGACGGAATTAAAGCAAGAACAAGCCCTTTGGGCGGAGGTCCTGTGCTGTGCTTCGGACCTAACCTTAGCAGAAAATACACCAAACAGATGAAAGCTGCTCTGATAAATGCAGATATTCCATTTAATACAGAGGTGGAGCCCGATGACCCCGGCACCAATGCGTGGGTGGTTCAGACGGTTAACGAAGGCGTGCCGTGTATAATGCTTTCAATACCTCTCAGATATATGCACACTAATATAGAAACTCTGTCTCTTGGGGATTTGAAAAACACCTCCGCAGGCATATTTGAATTTATAAAGAATTTTGGCGGTGATGCAGATGCTTGAAAAATTAACAAATCTTTGCGGAGTATCAGGCTGTGAGGACGAAGTAAGAAAATATATCGAAAAAGAAATCAGACCCTTTTGTCATGAGCTTTATACAGACAAAATGGGGAATTTAACAGCCTTTAAAAAAGGAAAATCAAGTGAGAAAAAATTGATAATAACCGCCCATATTGACGAAGTTGGGTTTATAGTCAAATCCATTACCGATGATGGCTTTTTGAAATTTGAAGCAGTTGGCGGCGTGGATAGCAGGATTCTGCTTGGCAGACGGGTTCTTATAGGAGAGAAGAAAATCAAAGGTGTAATTGGCATAGCGGCTGTTCATATGACAACTCCCGAGGAACGCCGCGAAGCTGTAAAAATTTCAAAAATGTACATTGATATTGGCGCGGATAGCCGCGAGGAAGCAGAAAAAGCAGTAGAAAAGGGCGATTATATTTGTTTTGACAGTAAATACACGCTTATGGGTGCAGGTAAAGTCAAAGCAAAGGCATTAGATGACAGAGTGGGTTGCCTGGTGTTGATTGATATTATTAAAACCGCCAATTTTTATTATGATACCTATTGCTGTTTTACGGTACAGGAGGAGGTAGGTTGTCGGGGGGCAAGTGTTGCGGCAAATATGATTTTGCCGGATTTTGCGTTGATTCTCGAAGGTACAATCTGTGCCGATGCCCACGATACACCGCCGCATCTTCACGTAAGCACCATGGGCGGCGGACCCGTTTTGTCGCTTATGGAGCGAAGCAGTAAATCAGATAAAGATTTCGTCAGATTTATAATGAGGCTGGCAAAGGAAAATAATTTGCCCTGCCAATACAAAAGGACGGGCAACGGAGGCAACGAAGGCGGGGTTATTCAGGTTAGCGGAAAGGGCGTTGTAACCGCGGTAATTTCCGTGCCGTGCCGATATATACATTCGTCTGTTTCGGTGGCGGATTTGGGCGATATTGAAGCCACAAAGCAACTCGCAAAAGTGATAGCGGAAAATATTTATAAAGGAGAAAGCTATGGAATTTCTAAATAAATTAACAAATACCTTCGGACCGTCAGGTGATGAGGATGAGGTTGTAAAGCTGTTGACAGATGAGCTTAAGAGCTTGGGCGAAATTTCCATCTCTCCTCTTGGAAATATGACACTTCATATTAAAGGAGACGGTGAAAAGATTTTATTTGCGGCACATACCGATGAAATAGGCGTTATGATAACCTATATTGAAGACAATGGTTTTTTAAGATTTACGGCAGTAGGCGGTGTAAATGCCGCAAAAGTTTTAGGTTGCCGCGTTAAATTTAAAAATGATACAGTAGGTGTAGTAGGTTACGGTGATAAAAATGATATAAAAGATTTGAAAATAAGCGAAATGTTTATTGACATAGGAGCAAGTAATCGTGAGGAAGCTGAAAAAACCGTAAATATAGGCGATACGGCAGTGTTTATGGGAGACTTTTTAATCCGCGGAGATTTTGTTACTTCAAAGGCATTGGATGACAGAGCAGGTTGCTTTGTTCTTGCACAGGCGGCAAAAAGAATCAAAAACCCCAAAAAAGATATTTATATGGTTTTTACAACTCAGGAGGAATTAGGGCTTCGCGGCGGGAAAACTGCCGCCTACGATATAAATCCCGATTATGCTGTAGCAGTTGATGTTACCGCTTGCGGAGATACCCCTGACGGCTATAGGATGGATGTGAAACTAGGCGGCGGTATAGGAATTAAGGTGAGAGATAACTCTCTTATTTCTCATCCGAGAGTACGTGATATGATAGAAAAAGCCTCGGAGAAATATCAGTACGAGGTGCTGGAATTCGGCGGCACAGATGCGGGTGCAATTCAGTCAAGCGGATACGGCATTAAAAGCGGAGGAATTTCGTTGCCGCTGAGATATGTTCATTCCGTCAATGAAACCGCAAGCATTTCTGATATAAAAGAAGCTGTAAACACTATCGTAAGGATTTGTGAATCGGAGTGAAAAGATGAAAAACGAAATTCTGTTATCGCCAAGACTTGAAAAAATAGCTCAGCTACTGCCAAAAGGAAGCAAGGTAGCGGATATTGGCACAGACCACGCACATTTGCCCATATATCTGCTTAAAAAAAATATTGCCGCATCGGTTATTGCCTGCGACCTTAACGAGGGACCCATCAGGTTTGCGAAAGAGAATATTAAAAATGCAGGACTTGAAGCCTTAATTGAAGTGCGGCAAGGCAGCGGTCTTGAAGCAATTTCGGATGATGAGGTTGATACCGCTGTAATTGCAGGGATGGGTGGTGAGCTTATTGCAGAAATTTTAAAAAATATCCCGCGTGGTATCAAAAATCTGTTTTTACAACCTATGACTATGAAGTCTGAATGTCGAAAAGGTATTCACAAATCGGGATTTTCTGTTAAAAAGGAATATTTTGTTAAAGAAAAAGAAAAGATATATATAATAATTCATGCTACCGCAGACAGGGAAGAAAGCTGGCGTGAAGAGGAGTATTTTGCTTCAAGAAAATTTGAAAAAAGTGAAATTTCAGAAGAATACAGAAGCAGAATGATAAAGAAATATACCCTGTTGTCCGAAACCCTGAAAAAAGCAGGTCAGACGGAAAAAGCGGCGGAGCTTGGTATGATTAAAGAAGCATTTGAAAATTTAATCTATGAGGATTAGTGAGAGGAGAAAAAAGAGATGAAAAAAGGATTAATTTTAGCAGTAGCGGTAATGGTGATATTATCAGGTTGTAAAAAGGGACCTGAAATTACGCCGTCACAGACGGCGACTGCGGCGGTGACCACCACCCCGTCAGTTACACCCGAAATTGAAAAGCTGACCATAAACGGAACCTTCGGAGGCAGAGCAGATACTAATTATATTGAAATAATTAAAGAAGACGGTAGCTTTGAAAGTCTCAGGCTTTCGGAAGATGTGCGTGACAGCTTTGAAGCTTTGAATATCAACGAAGATGACAAAGTAGAAATCGTTTATGACGAAGAAAACGGCGAGAAGGTCGTAAAAGAAATTATTAAGAAATAAGAAAAGGGGATGAGTATCCCCTTTTTAATAAAAAGTTCATATTATTTTAATATAATGTACATGTTTTTGTTATACAATAAAGGGTGTGCGTATTTTCAACATATCGAAAACAAATTTTCAAAAAGAAAGGTTGAAGAGAAATGGAAGTTATTCAAGACACGCTTTCAACTCCTATAATCAAAAAGAAAATGCCGAAATGGCTGAGGCTTGTAATTATATTTGCGGTAATAGCCGCATTAATATATGCCGGATTTTTTACATATAAAAAGATGACCGATAAACCGGTAGAGCAAAAAACAAGCACCTACACCGTTAAACGCGGCAATGTTTCGGTGGAAATCAGCGGTAGCGGGTCTATTGAAGCTATTGACCAATATGAGGTTAAAGCCCTGGTAAAAGGCGAAATTTTAGCCGCACCCTTTGAAGAAGGAGATGTGGTAGAAAAGGATACTTTATTATACACCATAGATATGTCTGATGTGGAAAACAGTATTGAAAAGGCTGAAAACTCATTAACCAAAGCGCAGATGACATACGACGAAGCTGTTGAGAACTTTGAAGATTTGGTTATTTACAGCGATATATCGGGAGTTGTCACCGAGGTCTTTGTTGGAGAGGGTGATAATATCTCAAACGGTGGGAAAGTAATGAGTGTTAAAGATACCAACACACTTGTCCTTGAAATCCCGTTTTTGGCACACGAGGCAGAGCAGATTTATGTCGGTAACAGTGCAGCCGTAACCCTTGATAATTCTTATTATACCATTGACGGCACAGTTAAACGTGTTTCAGGAGCATCAAGTATAAGCGGTGAAGGTGTTGAGGTTAAAACAGTAGAAATTTCCGTTAAAAATCCGGGAGCTGTGTCAGAAGGCGACAGAGCAACCGCTATGATAGGAAATATTGCTTGTAACGCCTCCGGTACCTTTAAGTGTAACAGCGAAAAAACCATCATTGCCAAAGCATCGGGAGAAATTATCTATATGCCTTATCTGAAAGGCGATATGGTCTACAGCGGCGATAAAGTTTTGGAAATCGACAAAAAGCAGGCAGAGAAAAATCTTTTGAATGCACAGATTAGTCTCAATGATGCAAAATTATCATTGGAAAATCAGCGAGAACAGCTTGATGATTACAATATAAAAGCTCCCATATCGGGAACGGTTATTAAAAAGACCTCAAAAGCAGGAGATTCTATAGACACGGGCTCTAATCAGACCGTTATGGCGGTTATTGCCGATATGTCGAAGATGGTGTTTGAAATCTCTGTTGACGAGCTTGATATTTCAAAAGTCAAGGTGGGACAAAAGGTAGATATTACTGCAGATGCTTTAGAAGCTAAACGCTTTGAAGGCGTAGTTGATTACATAAGCATTATAGGTACGACTCAAAATGGTGTTACCAGCTATCCCGTAAGAATTGAGGTTCTTAACCCCGAAAGCTTAATACCCGGTATGAACGTAACGGCAAATATTGTGGTAGAATCCCGCGAAAATGTAATTTGCGTGCCTGTTTCGGCAATTCAAAGAGGTAATATGGTGCTTGTTAAAGAGGACAGCACAAGAAAGCAGGGTATAGAAATTAAAACCCCTGACGGCAAAGCACCTATGCAAATGTCGACAGCAGACAGTGTTCCCGAAGGATTTATCAGAGTTCCCGTAGCTCTTGGAATTAATAACGACGAATATATCGAAATAACAGACGGTCTTTCAGAAGGGGATGTAGTAGTTGTAACGGCAGCTATATCAACTAATATGAATATGATGATGCCGGGAATGGGCGGTATGATGGGCGGACCTATGGGAGTTCCTATGGGCGGTGGAATGCCCGGAGGTGGCAGATAATGATAAGGCTTAAAAATATATATAAAATATATTCTGACGGTGACGGCGAAATCAGAGCCTTAGATGATGTTACTCTAAATATAGGAAAACAGGAATTTGTTGCCATTGTAGGTCAGTCGGGTTCAGGTAAATCCACATGTATGAATATAATTGGGTGCCTTGATGTTCCCACAAGCGGAACCTATCTTTTAAATGGTACCGACGTCAGCACCATGCACGAGGATGAGCTGGCCATCATAAGAAATCAGATGCTGGGTTTTATTTTTCAGCAATATAATCTTATACCCAAATTAAATCTTCTGGAAAATGTAGAGCTACCTCTTATTTACAGAGGAATATCGCCGCAAAAGAGACGTAAAATGGCAATGCAGTCTCTTGAGCGAGTAGGGCTTGCCGACAGATATAATAAATACCCGTCACAGCTATCGGGCGGTCAACAGCAAAGAGTTTCTATTGCCAGGGCTCTCGCAGGAAATCCTCCCATAATTCTTGCAGACGAGCCAACAGGAGCACTGGATTCAAAAACAGGCGGCGAGGTTATGGAATTTATTAAAAAACTTAATAACGAGGGCAACACCATAATCTTTATTACCCACGACAGCACGCTGGCTCAGGAGGCTAAAAGAATAGTTAAAATCCGTGACGGTAAGGTAATAAGTGATGAACTGACGGAAAGGGGCGGCGCGATATGAATATGAAACAATCCTTGGCTCTTGCTCTTAAAAGTCTGATGGGCAGTAAAATGCGGTCATTCCTCACTATGCTCGGCATAATAATCGGTGTAGCTTCCGTTATTATTCTGGTTAGTGTAATGGACGGAATGAATCAAAAAACCATAGCTCAATTTGAAAGTATGGGTGCTAATCTTATCAATGTATCTATCCGCAGCAGAGGCGGAAGCAGAACCGTATCACCCGAAGATATGCAGACACTGGCAGATGAAAATCCCAACGTTATAGCCGCAATTTCTCCTAATGTAACGGTGGGGAATATTACCATAAAATACGGTAACGAAAACACAACCACCGCTTGCTACGGTGTAAACGAACAGTATAATATCATCAGAAACTTAGAGCTTTCAAACGGCAGATTTCTGGAGTATATTGATGTTGAACGCAGACAGAAAAATTGTATTATCGGTTCTTACATAGCAGATTATTTTTTCAAAAACGAAAATCCTATCGGACAGCAAATAAAGCTTGGCGGTAATTTTTATAACATTATCGGTGTTTTAAAAGCAACCAACGATTCCGAAAAGGGTACTCAGGATGACCAGATAATAATTCCATATACTCTTGCGAGAAACCTCTCGTGGTTTGGAACAGTCAGCAGCTATGCTATGAGTGCTGTTTCAACCGAAACCCTTGACGAAGCAACAAAGCTTGTGGAAAACAAATTACTCAAAATTTTCAACAGCTCAAACTATTATTCGGTATTCCGTCAGTCTGATATGATTGATATGATAGAGGAAACCTCAAGCACAATGACTATGGTTATGGTGGGTGTGGCGGCTATATCACTCCTGGTAGGCGGCATAGGAATAATGAATATTATGTTGGTTTCCGTAACAGAACGAACCCGCGAAATCGGTATCAGAAAATCTTTAGGAGCAAGGCGGTGGGATATTATGAGCCAATTTGTGGTTGAAGCCGCAACCACCAGCTCCATAGGCGGGCTTATGGGAATTATACTCGGAATTATAGCTTCCTATGCGACTTGCGTTTTTATGGATTTTGAACCTGTAATTTCTATTGGCTCGGTAATAATTGCTTTTTGTGTATCAGCTGTAATCGGTATTACCTTCGGTTATTTTCCTGCCAGCAAGGCGGCGAAGCTCAACCCGATAGATGCACTCAGATATGATTAATGGAGAGGAAGAAAATAATGAAAAGAATTTGTATAATAATTGTGGCAGTATTATCGCTCGGTATCTGCTCGGCGGCGGAAACAAATTCAAGCACACAGATGCAGGCAGTAATGTCGACCTTAAATATTATGCAGGGCTATCCTGACGGTAATTTTTATGAAGAAAATGCCGTAACTCGTGCGCAGTTTGCAAAAATTGCAGTGGCGGCATCGGTATATAAAAATATGGTTGCCTATAATTCGGTAACCTCACCCTTCAGAGATGTTTTATATACTCATTGGGCGGCACCATATATTAAAGTAGCTGCGTCAAATAAACTGGTAACGGGCTACCCCGATTCTACGTTTTTACCGGAAAATCCGGTAACCTTAGCTGAGGCAGTAACGGTTGCAGTAAAGCTGCTGGGCTATTCAGAAGAGGATTTCATCTCGGCGTGGCCTTACGGACAACTGGGAGTAGCGAAAAATATCGGACTTTTAGATGGCGTACAAGCAGATGCAGGTACACAGCTGACCCGCGGTCAGGTTATGACGATTATCTATAATACGCTGATGACAAAACAGAAAAACGGCGGCGGAAAATATATAGAATCCCTGGACTATAAAATCGCCGAAGATATAATTATCAGAGCAACAAGCGCTGAAAGCCTTTCGGTAGGAGCTGATAAGGTGCTGACAAGCGGCGGTACATATTATCTTTCGGAAGCCTTCAGCAGCGACTGGATTGGCAGAAGGGGAGATGCCGTAATTTCCTCCGAAGATGAGCTTACGCTGTTTTTCCCCGAAGAGCAGACAAAAGAGGTATATAATGTTTATTCGGTAACAGGTGGTAATCTTGTTATAATGAAAGGAAACACCATCACCAATAAAAACTTAAGTGATGCTATGGCGGTTTATTATGATACAAACGGTCAGAGCGAAACCCTTTCTTCGGTAATGTCAAGCCTGGAGCTTGGTGATGTGATTACTGTTATGAAAAACGCAAGAGGAGCGGTTGACTATGGTCTTGTATTTAGCGGCGAAGCCGCAACAAAGGGTCCTGTTACGGTAAATGGCTCAGGCTGGAAAACAGAGTTTGGTATAGCAGACGACAGCGTTGTTCTTCGTGACGGTAAATCGGCAAATATTTCGGATATTTCAAAAAATGATATTGTATATTATTCACCTTCCATTAATACGGTCTGGGCGTACAGCAAAAAGATTACGGGCGTATATGAGAAGGCAAACCCCACAAAGGATAATGTGGAAACAGTTGTAATTTCGGGTACAGAATATGAAATCGAATCAGCGGCAGCAATGCGTGGCTTATCTTCAGGCGGAAGCTTCGACCTGGGCGATACCGTAACCTTGCTGTTAGGTAAAGACGGAAAGGTTGCAGATGTTATAGACCCGGAAGAAAACAATACCGTAATTACAGGCTATCTCAAAACCGTAGGCACGAAAGAATATACGGATTTCAACGGTAATCGTTCAAACACCAATTATGCGGTGTTAGTTATGGCAGACGGTAGCGAGATGGAATTCAATGTATCAAATAAATATGATTATCTGAGAAGCAGCATAGTGAGAGTAGCCTTTGAAAATGATAAAACTCTCCTCAGAAAAGAAAACAGTAAAACCGATTTATCGGGAACCGTAAGCTACAGCTTAAAAACCATAGGCAGTAAATCGGTAGCGGATAATATAGCGATTTTAGATGTATCAACAACGGATAATTCGGAAACAGGAGATTGTTCAAGCGTTTTCCTGCAAAGAATAGACGGTCTTGAGCTTCGCACCTCAAATGTCCTTAATTATACCCTGAACAGCAAGGGTCAGATAGAAACCCTTATTTTAAAGGATATTACGGGGGATATGCACGATTACGGAATCGTAAAGAAAACCCCCGAATCAGGCGGCGGCTATATCTGTATGGCGGGAACGGCAGAGAAAACCTTAAACTCCGGAAATTCCACCTTTTCAGTAGCAACAGGTCAGCCGGTACAGATTAAAATGAACGGTAATTCCGTTAAAAGTATAACAACCCTGTTGGCACTTAATAAGAAGGTAACAAACGTCACAACCACATATATAGAAACAGATGACGGAAAATATTTACTTTCCGATACGGTAGCAGTCTATGACGGCACCTTCGGAGGTACTTTCCAAAGCATCCCCTTAAGCGATTTAGTTACCAATCAGGGAAATTATAAAATAGATGCCTTCTACGATAAGGCAGAAAAAAACGGCGGCAGAATCAGAGTGCTGAAAGCAAGTAAATAATAAAAACACCCAAAGTCCACAAGGAAAGACTTTGGGTGTTTTAAGAAATACCGATATGGTAATTATAATTTTGAAATAAACCTTTACAGATAAGGCTGCAGGTCTTTGGTAAGCTGTTGTTCTATGCTGATTAGTTTTTTTGCAATATCCTTTACCTTTTCCTCAGCGGCTTCATATTTGTTTAAATAACGACATAAGGATTTGACTCCCATATTACAGCCGTCTGTCATCAAATCGGCTATGGTGGCATCATTCTGACCTATGGTGAGCATAATATTGGTTTTAAGCCACGACATGCTTTTTGCTACGGGATTGGGGTCTTTGCCGCTGTCGTGGTATTTATTGAGAAGCTCGTGGGTTTCACTACCCAGCCTCTGATGCTCCTCCATACAGTCGGATAAAAGCTGTTTAAGCTTTTTATCTGACGTGGCTTCAATGACCTCGTTTATGGAATCTGTACCCATTTTAATTCCTGCGTTACATTCCTTTAGAAGTTCAACCGTATCATTTTTAATCAAAAAAATCATCTCCTTAAAGCTATTATGTCTGCGGGAGATGATTTTATACTTAATTATTTAATTTCGTGAATATTATAAGGTGTTGTCTGGTATACGTAGTAGTTGAGCCAGTTGGTATACAGCAAATTAGCATGAGACCGCCAGCTTACTATCGGTTTTTGCGAGGGGTCATCACCGGGATAGTAATTAACGGGAAGCTCTACATCGTCACGTTTACCCAAATCTCTCATATATTCCTCGTGGAGAGTTTCGGCATCATACTCGGAATGACCTGTTACGAAAAAGTTTTTGCCACCCTTAGAGGACACTACGTAAACGCCTGCCTCGCGGCTTTCCGCCAGAATGGAAAGGTCGGGGATATTTGCAATATCATCTTTATTAATACCCGTATGCCTTGAATGAGGAACATAAAAATAATCGTCAAAGCCTCTTAGGATTTTTGTGTTTTTACGCAGAACCTTGTGACGGAACACTCCGAACATCTTTTTATCAAGCATGTGTTTTGGAACGCCGTAGTGGTGGTAAAGTGCCGCCTGAGCCGCCCAGCAGATATGGAAGGTGCTGGTGACATTTTTCTGCGACCAGTCCATAATTTCCGTCAGCTCCTGCCAATAATCCACTTCCTCAAAATCCAGATGTTCAACGGGTGCACCCGTTATAATAAGCCCGTCATATTTGTTATATTTTATATCGTCAAAGGATTTATAGAACGCCAACAGATGGTCCTCGGGGGTGTTCTTGGACTGGTATGTGCTGGTGCGGATAAGCTCGATTTCCGTCTGAAGGGGAGAGTTACTGAGAAGCCTTAAAATCTGTGTTTCGGTAGTGATTTTTTTAGGCATCAGGTTAAGCAATAAAATTTTCAACGGACGAATATCCTGTTTCAAAGCACGGTTTTCCGTCATTACAAATATATTTTCGCCGGTCAGGGTTTTTCTCGCCGGTAGGTCATTTGAAATTTTAATTGGCATAATAAAGCCTCCTTATTCTTTGTTTCCGTTAGTTAAAAGTATAACGGAACGGTTTTTCAGTTTGGTTATATCATCTTTTGTGCGAATGGGTATACATTCCATTGAAAAGCAATTATTACAATAGATAACAATACCTGTACGCTCTGCTTCCACAACCAGACGGCAGTCTCCGCAAAGGCATATTATATTGCCTCTGTTGATTTTATCGTTAATATCAAATATAGCCTGCTGTATGAGAGGGTGAAGTCTTGAGGAAGGCTCTCTGCATGAACCTTCAATAAGCTTTTGAAGTCGCATTGCAAGAGCATTACATGAGTTTAAAACCTCTTCCTTATCGCCGATATATATTGCATCCTCGCGGGCATAATTACAGTTAAATTTTGTAAGAGTGCTTTTCCACATTCGCCCGAAGCTTAAGTAATATTTATGTGTATCGTGACATATATAACAGGATAATTCCAGAGCATATTCCTTATCCCGCCTTTTAAATACGCGAAGATACTGGGTGTTGCAACCGGGACAGCGGCGACAAAGCTCATCATTCAAAAGAAAGGGTGTAATTTTTGTTACGTTAATTTTTCCACACTTGGGACAAATGGTACCTATATATTTTTTTAATGAGATTATCATTTGAATGCCTCCGGTTTAAAAGGAAAAATTTTTATTTTCGCGGGCGTAGAAAAACATATATTGCTGAGCAAGCCCGCAGTATTCACCAAAATAGCCTTCGCCTGCACCCCGCAGGGTCGAATATTTTTTACATTCATCGGGATAAAGAGCGTTCATAGCTTTTGTAATCCAGGTATCAACGGGAAAAACATTAAATCTTCCGCATCCGAAAAGCAAAATACAGTCAGCAACCTTGTTTCCTATGCCTTTTACGGAAAGAAGCATTTTTTTCGCCTCGCTGAGGGGCAGGGTTTTAAGTGCCTCCGGGTCAAGCCTGCCGTCATATATACTGCGGACAGCATCTACTATGTAGGCATCACGATAACCGCATCTTAAGGGTGCAAGGTCAGAGACGGTTACATCCTTTAATGCCGAGGGGGTAGGGAAGGTATAATAGGCTTCGCCGTCCATATATATTTTTTTGCCGAAATTTTCGCAGAGTCTTGAAATTATACCTTTTATACGCGGAATGTTGTTGCTGGCGGAAATTATAAAGGAAATCACCGTCTCCCAGGTGTTTTGCTGTAAAATCCTTATCCCGCCGCCGAAATCAGTTGCCTTTTTCATAAATTCATCTTTTGAAAGAGAGGCTTTAAGGTCACCGTAATTTCTTGAAAAATCAAAATATTTTTGCCAAAATTCAAAAAACTCTTGCAAATTTGTATGAATTAGTGTAATATTATTATTAGAGGAATGTATTTTTATGACCTTATCCTGAACGATACCGATAAAACTGCCATCAGGCTCTTCATCCCAACGGAAGCATTGACCGCATAAAAAGGTGTGTCGCAGGTTAAAGTCGGGAACATTCTTAAGTATTATGCCGTTTTCTGTTTCAATTATATTCATAAAATCACCCGAAAAAGTTCTG
>JAZSKI010000066.1:0-10529 GCA_045534775.1 Clostridia bacterium
TAAAAACAGGGGTTATGGTAACCTCAACCCCTGCATCAAATCGTATTTTTTTGTATCTAATCTTATCCGAATTATCTCTTTAAAAGTCCTTCATAACCCTTCCCGTGACGAGCTTCGTCTTTTGCCATTTCGTGCACAGTATCGTGTATAGCATCGTAGCCTAATTCCTTGGCTTTTTTTGCAAGCTCGAATTTACCGGCTGTTGCGCCGCATTCTGCATCGGATCTCAGCTGGAGGTTTTTCTTTGTGCTGGGGGTTACAACCTCGCCTAAAAGCTCGGCAAATTTTGCGGCGTGTTCTGCTTCCTCCAAAGCTGCCTGGAGATAGAAAGCGCCGATTTCGGGATAGCCTTCTCTTATAGCCTGGCGGCTCATTGCGATATACATACCTACCTCGCAGCATTCGCCTTCAAAATTTGATTTAAGACCTTCATAAACCTCTGCATCAATCTGGTCCTTTGCGCCTACACCGATTACGTGCTCGCACACGAAGTTAAGACCGTCGCCCATTTCCTCAAACTTATCTGCTGATGCCTTACAAACGGGGCATTGTTCAGGAGCCGAGTCTCCTTCGTGAACATATCCGCAAACCTTACAAACATACTTTTTCATAATAAATACCTCTGCTTTCTTTTTTTAATTTTTTTTACAGTTTTTGCATTTTCCGTAAAACACAAGAGAATGTCTTTTGACCTCTGCACCCATCTTCTTTTCCGCTTCCCTGTCCAGCCCTGCCATACAATCCATCTCCATATCGGAAACACAGCCGCAGTCAGTACAGACAAAGTGGTAATGATTATGAGTCGAGCCGTCATAGTGTTCCATTCCCGTTCCTGCCGACAGCTTTAAAATAGTACCGTTATCCGATAATAATTTTAAATTCCTGTAAACAGTTCCGAGACTGATGTTTGGAAACTCTTTTCGCAGCTGACCGTAGAGCCAATCGGCAGTCGGATGCGAGGTCGTGTTTTGTAAAATACCCAAAAGAGCTTCTCTTTGCTTTGAATGCTTAGTCATAGCTGCCATATTTTCACCTCGCAAAACAGTAATGATTACTGTTATTAATTTTATTATACCACAAAATTTTTATTTGTCAATAGTTTTTTAAAAAAAATTAAAAAAATTTTTTGGGAGGGTAGCTGAGCAGCTGATGTCGGGTGTTTGTGCAACGAGGCTTTAATGAGGCAGTGTGCAGCGTAACCGCTGCACACTGCACAGAAAAAATCTTATTTGTATCATACAAAGGATGATATGCTTTACAGAAGTATGGTCGATATGGATTTTGAAAATGGCTGAGCAAACACAGGTTAAAAAATTCAGTGTTTGCCCGGTTGTCTTTGAGCCTTATGAGCCGCAGAACCTGTACCGAGAATAATAATTTCGACCTTTTCTGTATCAATCACCTATAATAAGAGCAATGAAAATTAAATCTTCACTACCTATATTTTTAATTCCGTGTCCCTGACCGCTTGGGGTAAAGGTGGTATCACCTGTTGATACAGATGTAATAGTCCCGTTATCGTTATATTCCGCCGTACCGGAAAGAATGTGATAGCTTTCGCTTTCGCCGTAGTGGGAATGGTAGGCAACCTCACCGCCGGGAGCTACGGTTGCTATAGCATAAAGACGCAATTTTTCGGGTTTTGGAGAAAGGGTGCTTTCAATACAAGCTAAGGTCAGACCCTTATCCTTGTTTAATACTTCTATTTTATTAGGTCCAATTATCATAAAAAGCTCCATTCCGCCGCCATACGTCGGCACAAATAGTAATCAGCGTTCTCTTATCCGTATGGTAAGGGGTGATAAGAGATTTTTACGCCCATGTGCGTATCTTCGCGAATGCTAAGAAAATTTCGCACGGGCAATTAAATCCGCCGGTGGCATAACGTGAAAGGAGCTTCACGTTAATCACCTATCTGAAAATAACGGCTTAAACCCGTAGAGATTTAAGCCGTATATATTGGTTGTTTAGTTACATTCTGCCACAAGGGGTCCTGCAAGCTCGTTAAGATAGAAGAGCTTACCGGGAAGTGTGGGGATGTAAGAGGATGTAATCCAGGGAGTAGGACCGTATCTGAGAGTCATCCAGAAGCTCATACCCTGCCACTGCATTCCTCTGCCGAGAGCACCGTCACAGCCGCCGATGATATAATCAGCCTGAAGGAAGAGACCGGGACCGATTGTGTTGGCACGACAAGGAACAAGAGTTGTACGTGACTTGAAGCTGGTGATGGAATTCTGTTCTATTGTAAGAGGATGGAGCTTTGCAGCGATTCTGTGAGTCTGCTTCTTCCAATCTTCTTCTGTTTCAAATTCAGCCGCAAAATGGGGTTCCCAGAAAGCGATGTGACACATTCTGCCGATACCGAACACCAGAATAAGTTTTGCACCCTCAGCCTTTAATTTTGCGATTTTACCTTCATAGGTGGGAAGGTTATCTTTAGTAGCAAAATTACGCTGATTTTCGGGAATGGTAAGCTCGCCGAGAGGATTGAAGAATGCCTGTTTCATAGCATTTTCAAAAGCGGCGGGGTCGTTGGAAGCAAGAGTGTTTCCGTCTTTATCTGCCCATTCGTCCATATTAAAGGTTGTAACGTGGTCACATTTGATATTCCATTCTTTGAGGAAATAAACAGCCCATTTATACATACCCATAGGACCTACGGGAAGAATAAACGCAACCTTTTCGCCTCTTTCCTTTGCTTTTTTAATCTGCAAAGCAATTTCGTGACCCATAAGAGTATCAAACTCATAGATATTTTCGCAACGAACAGGATTAAAGTCCTTGTTCCAGAACGCCTGTCTGTCCTCAACCTTGTTATCGGGATTACAGCATTCGTCAATTTTTTTCATATCCCAGCCTGCAGGATAAAAACCTTCAAGCATAGAACCTTGTACAGTAGAATTAAAATCCATTTTATTTTCCTCCTTAAATTATATGTATTATGGTAAAAATCTCTTAGTCTGAATTTTCGGATATACCAGACACTGTCTGAAGCCTTCTGCGTACTGGCAGTTAGACTGAAGACCTCTGTATCTCGCGCAGGTCTTAACAAACTCAGCAAAATCTATGTTATCGTGGTCACGCATCCATTTAAGCTGACTTACGTGACATTCAAGCATTTCAAGCTTCAAATCAATTTCTTCCGTAACATCAACATACTCGGTGGGTATGAAATCAAGACCACCCAGATTATCCATATAGTATATGGGAGTAACTTCGGAAACAGCCTTAACACCGCTTTCGTAGTGAGGTACGCTTGCGGCAAAGGACGCATCAAACACCAAACGGCTTACTGCCAGATGGTCAGGCATATAGTCGTTGGGAGCGTGAGTGATAATAAAATCAGGCTGTGCTTCTCTGATTATGTCAACCACCTTATCCCTGTGCTCCTTCTTTGCTTCATAAACCATTAAGTCGCCGATGTCGCAGGTTACAACCTTAATTCCGGCGAGAGCACCTGCGTTTCTTGCTTCCTGCTTTCTCATTTCAGCAAGCTCAGGGGGCATAATAACCTCGTGACCCAGGTTACCGTTACATACGTGACATACGGTTACGTTGTCACCTCTTTTAACACATTTTGCAAGTGTTCCGGCGCAGTTGATTTCCATATCGTCCGGATGACATCCGATTGCAAGTACATTCATTTTATTCATTCCTTTCCTTTGCGTGACAAACCCCGTAAAAAAGGCTTGCACTTTCTCTAAGTTTATGATATAATAATTGTAAAGAAAAATAAATACATTTTTAGACACTATTTGTACACTTTTGTAAACTGATGAACTGATTGGAGTATAATTATGAAAAAAAACTATGCAAAGCCCACGTATATAAGGCATAAGATTTCCAACGTAATTTCCGTAAATTCAATAGTAACAATCCATTATTTTGAGTTTGGGAAAAACTTTGATTTTCATTTTGAAAAGCACGATTTATGGGAAATGGTTTATATTGACAGCGGCGAGGCTAAGGTGGAGACAAAAAACGTTTCTTATACCTTAAATCAGGGAGATGTGATTTTCATAAAACCCAACGAAATTCATAAGCTGTGCGGAAATGGTATAAAATCTTTTAATGCTTTCATAATAACCTTTGGAGCAAGCTTGGCGGGAATGGATTTTTTCAAAAACAAAAAGCTGTCGCTTCCGCAGGGATTAAAAAAATATGTGGCTCTTATACTGAATGAAGGGTCAAATGCTTTTCTGTTGCCGAAAAACGACCCGTATCTGGTGGAGCTGAAAGAAAATCCCGATGCTCCCGTAGGTAGTGTGCAGATGATACGCAGTTATCTGGAACAGCTTTTGATTTTACTTATGCGTGCTGAGGAAAAAAACTCTACAAATATATTTTTTGACAGAGAAAATATGGAAAACTATATTGTGGTTTCCGTTAAGAAAATCCTGAAAAGTAACCTCTACGGCAGGATTTCCGCAGACGAAATATGTAGCGAGCTTCACTACAGCCGTACTTATCTGTCCAAGCTGTTTAAAAAAAGCTGCAGATGCACAATTAACACCTATTATACGGAAATGAAGATAAAAGAAGCGAAAAAGCTCATCTGCGAGGACAGATATAATTTTACCCAGATTTCCGAAATGCTGGGCTTTGATAACCCTCATTATTTTACAAGAGTATTTAAAAGAGTGACAAATATGACGCCGACAGAATTTTATAATTCATCGAAGATATAAAAATTACGATATGATTATGTAAGAGCCTTTCAGGAGGGAACTAAATGAAGAAAACTTATGTTACCACTATGCCCGACCACGCAGGGGCGTTTTTGAAGGCAACGAAATGTTTTTCTGACCTTGAAATGAATATAACAAGAGTAAGCTATAACAAGGCTGTTGATATGCACACTCTGTTTATTGAAGCGGAGGGCAGCCGGGAAAAGCTGGCTGTTGCTACGGAAATGTTAGAAAAAATAGGATATATTTCCGATAAAGGACAGGGCATGAACGTAATTCTGGTTGAATTCAAGCTGGATGATAAACCGGGCGAGCTGCTTAGAGTTTTAAGCCTTATTTCAAAATACAGTTTTAATATTTCCTATATCAGCTCCCACGAGAACGGGCTGGGATTTCAGCCCTTTAAAATGGGTCTTTTTGTAGAGGACGAAAATGCCTTTGCTTCGTTTATAAGCGAAGCGGGAGAGCTTTGCCCCGTCTCGGTTATTGAATATGATCATACGGAGGTTAATTTTGATAACAGCATTTTTTATCAGAACTATGTAGATAAGCTGGCGGAGGATGCGGCTTTAAGCGACGAGCTTAAAAACAAACTGAAGGTTAACGTCAACCGGGCTATGCAGATACTTGACGAAAGAAACCTGTCGCCTAAAACCACCTTTGATTTTATAGGGAAATTTGCTTCCCTGCTTAAAGAGGCTAAAGGCGACGGCTTCAAGGCGGAGATAAACGAATATGCCATAACGGAAAATTCTTCCGTTACTGTTATTGAACCGCCCTGCGGAAGTAATGTGATTGTGCTTAAAAGTGGCGACGGGTTTTTATTTATAGACAGCGGATATTCTCTCTATAAAGACGAGACGCTGTCGATTTTTGACGAAATTACGGGCGGCTTTGATAAGATTAAAAAGAGGATTTTACTGACTCACGCGGACGTGGACCATTCGGGACTTTTATACCTCTTTGACGAGATATATGCCTCCGATAAGAGTAAGGAATGTCTTACCCTTGAATATGAGGGAAAAAGAGGCTTCAGAGAACAAAATCCTCTCCATCTGCCTTATGTGCGAATCTGTAAGCTGCTGACGGCGCATACCTTGCCCGACCCCGAAAAAATTACAGTTATTGCCCGGTGTAACAACGAAGCGGAGGAGCCTGTTTACAGGACGAGTGATTTCAAATTCGGAGAATTCGAGCTGGAGGTTTACTGTGGTATGGGTGGACATTTGCCGGGGGAAACGGTCCTTATAGACCGCCGTCACAGGCTGATTTTCACGGGGGATATTTATGTAAATTTACACGGCTATAACCCTCGCCAGGCGGAATATAACAAATACGCACCGGTGCTTATGACCTCGGTGGATACCAATCCCGAGCTTGCAAAGCTGGAGCGAAACGCCTTGTTTAAAATTATGGGAGAAGGCAGCTGGCAGATATTCAGCGGACACGGTTGCAGAAAGGTGATAGGGGAGAGACACTGACGAAAGCAATGCTTCATAACACGGGCGTGGCGTGCAATGATAGTGAATTGCACCGCTACGCCCGTATTTTTTTGCCGTAAAAGATACCGCGTAACAGAGCAAAAGTATAAAAAAGAAAAATATGGAAATAATGGAAGGGTGAAAAAATGGTGAAAAGTACCTAAAAATGCTGAAAAATTAACAGAAATTTTGGCAAATAGTCATAATTGACATCTTGATTAAAATGTGATAAAATGGTATATTGAAATATATTCCGTTAAAATGGCGGAATACATAGCTTAAAAAGGTGCATTTATAAGGCTGTCGCTTGCAAATGCTGTTTGCTTATGTGAACATTCTATTCATATAAACTTAGGAGTGCTTGCTTGATTAATTTTTTGTGCGAACATTCTATTCGTGTGATTTTTTAGTCCGTATGCCTTTCGTGCATAACAATACAAAAGTATGTTTTCTACAAATATGGCAGAGAAAACCCTGCTGAATGAGGTGATTTATTAATGCAACGTCCAATTCCTGCAAAATTCGGTAAGAATACCAGAATGACCTTCGCAAGAATTAACGAAATCTCGGAAATGCCCAATCTTATTGACGTTCAGAAGGACTCCTATGATTGGTTTATGAACGAGGGGCTTCGTGAAGTGTTTACAGATGTTTCCCCCATTAATGACCATTCTGATAATTTGTCACTTGAATTTTATGACTATTATTTTGAAAGCACCCCTAAATATTCCATAGAGGAATGTAAAGAAAGGGATGCTACTTACTGCGTGGCTCTGAGAGTTAAAGTAAGACTTGTTAACAGAGAAACAGGCGAGATTAAGGAACAGGAAATTTTTATGGGTGATTTCCCCCTTATGACTCCGCAGGGAACATTTATTATCAATGGTGCTGAACGTGTAATTGTCAGCCAGCTGGTACGTTCACCGGGCATTTACTATAACTATGAATTTGACCGTGGCGGTAAAAAGCTCTTTGCTTCCACCTTTATTCCCAACAGAGGTGCATGGCTGGAATATGAAAACGATTCCTCCGATGTAATGTCGGTACGTATTGATAAAACCCGAAAAATGCACATTACGGTGTTTATGCGTGCGCTTGGCCTGGCAAAAGACGAGGATATGATAGCCCTCTTCGGCAACGACCCCAAGCTTATGGCTACTCTTGAAAAAGACCCCATCAAGACAGAAGAAGAAGCACTCCTTGAGGTTTATAAGAAAATAAGGCCCGGCGAGCCTCCTACGGTTGACAGCTCAAAGACACTTATCAATAATATGTTCTTTGACTCAAAGCGTTACGATTTGGCTCGTGTGGGAAGATATAAGGTTAATAAAAAGCTGTCCTTTGTCAACAGACTTGTAGGCAAAACTGTAGCAGAGCCTGTTATTGACCCCGATTCAGGCGAGGTTCTTGCAGGTACAAGTGATGTAATTACGGTGGAAATGGCAAGGGCGATGGACGACAGTCGCGTAAACCGCGTTCTGGTTGATGTTGAAGGAGAAAAGGTTGTTGTTTTCTCCAACAACAACGTAAATCTTGAAAAGCTGACAGGTATAAATTCCGAAGAGTTCGGAATTTCAGAAAATGTATATCTGCCCGTTTTGGAAGAGCTTATGGCTGAAGCAGGCGGCGATACGGAAGCACTCCGTACGGCTGTCAGAAGAAATGCCGAAAGACTGTCTCCGAAAAACCTTAATATTGAAGATATTATGGCATCCATTAACTATTTTATGAACTTAGAATATGAAATAGGTAATATAGATGATATTGACCACCTGGGCAACAGAAGACTGCGTTGCGTAGGCGAGCTGCTCCAGAACCAGTTCCGTATCGGCTTTGCACGTATGGAACGTGTGGTTAAAGAACGTATGGTAATCCAGGACGTTGATGCGGCATCTCCGCAGAATCTTATTAATATCCGTCCTGTGGTTGCGGCTATTAAAGAATTTTTAGGCTCTTCACAGCTGTCGCAGTTTATGGACCAGATTAACCCTCTGGCTGAGCTTACTCATAAGAGAAGACTCAGCGCGCTGGGTCCCGGCGGTCTCTCACGTGACCGTGCAGGCTTCGAGGTCCGTGACGTTCACTATTCTCCCTACGGCAGAATGTGTCCCATTGAAACACCTGAAGGACCTAACATCGGTCTTATAAACTCCCTTGCAACCTATGCTACAATAAACAGATACGGATTTATTGAAGCTCCTTACAGAAAGGTGGACAAGGAAACAGGTGTGGTTACTGATGAAATAGTAAGTATGTCTGCTGATGAAGAGGACGGACTTGTTGTAGCACCTGCCAACGAACCCTTAGATGAAAAAGGCAGATTTGTAAGGAAAAAAGCCATCGTAAGACAGAGAGACGAAATCAAAGAGGTTGACGTAAGCAAGATAGACTATATGGACGTATCGCCCAGACAGTTTGTATCTGTTGCTACAGCTATGATTCCCTTCCTTGAAAACGATGACGCTAACCGTGCACTTATGGGTTCCAACATGCAGCGTCAGGCAGTGCCGCTTCTTAAAACCGATTCACCTATAGTAGGTACAGGTATGGAATACCGTGCCGCTAAGGATTCGGGTGCGGTTATTGTGGCAAAATGCGGCGGCGTGGTTGAAAAGGTATCATCAAGCGAAATCATTATCCGTAACGATAATGACGAAATTGATGTATACAGACTCATTAAATTTATGCGTTCCAACCAGGGTACCTGCATTAACCAGAGACCTATAGTGAACAAAAACGACAGAGTTGAAGCAGGTGATGTTATTGCTGACGGTCCTTCAACCTGTAACGGTGAGGTAGCTCTCGGTAAAAATATTCTCATAGGCTTTATGACCTGGGAAGGCTATAACTACGAGGATGCTATCCTTATCAGCGAAAAAATAGTACGTGATGATGTGTTCACATCAATCCATATAGAAGAATATGAAGTAGAATCCCGTGATACAAAGCTGGGTCCTGAAGATATTACAAGAGATATTCCCAACGTAGGCGAGGATTCCCTTAAGGATTTGGACGAAAGAGGTATAATCCGTATAGGTGCAGAGGTTCGTCCCGGCGATATTCTCGTAGGTAAGGTTACTCCTAAAGGCGAAACCGAGCTTACTGCAGAGGAGAGACTGCTGCGCGCTATCTTCGGCGAAAAGGCAAGAGAGGTAAGGGATACTTCTCTCAGAGTACCTCACGGCGAACAAGGTATAATTGTTGACGTAAAGGTGTTTGAACGCAGTAACGGAGACGAAATGTCACCGGGCGTAAATCAGCTTGTACGTGTATATATAGCACAGAAACGTAAGATTTCCGTTGGTGATAAAATGGCGGGTCGTCACGGTAACAAGGGCGTTATTTCAAGAATTCTCCCCGTTGAGGATATGCCCTTCCTTCCTGACGGTACACCTCTTGAAATCGTACTTAACCCTCTGGGCGTTCCTTCCCGAATGAATATCGGTCAGGTACTTGAGGTTCACCTGGGTCTGGCGGCTAAGGCGCTGGGCTGGAAGATAGCAACCCCCGTCTTTGACGGTGCCAACGAGGCGGATATTGAAGATTGCCTCAAACGAGCAGGCTATCAGGGTAACGGTAAAACCGTACTTTATGACGGACGTACCGGCGAACCCTTCGACAACGAGGTTACTGTAGGGTATATGTATATGCTTAAACTTGCTCACTTGGTTGACGATAAAATCCACGCACGTTCAACAGGTCCTTACTCGCTGGTTACTCAACAGCCTCTGGGCGGTAAAGCTCAGTTCGGCGGTCAGAGATTCGGTGAGATGGAGGTTTGGGCGCTTGAAGCTTACGGCGCAGCCTATACCCTCCAGGAAATACTGACGGTAAAATCCGATGATATTGTAGGACGTGTAAAGACCTATGAATCCATTGTAAAGGGTGATAACGTACCCAAAGCAGGTATTCCCGAATCCTTCAAGGTGCTCATCAAAGAGCTTCAGTCTCTGTCTCTTGATGTTAAGATTCTTGATGAAGACCATAACGAAATAGAAATGAAGGAATGGGAAGAGGATGATGTTCCGATAGCAAATCCGGGAATTCTCGAAAGCATAATCGGCAGTGACAGCGAAGAGGGTCACAGCATGGAAAGCTTCCTTCTCCAGGAAGAAGACGATGACGATTTTGATGATTTGGAATTTGTCGGCGAAAGCATAGGGGACATTGATGATACAACCGATGCGTTTATAGTGGAAGAGTTTGACGACGATTTATCCGTTGACCTCGACATAGATTTAAACAGCTTCGGTGATGAATATTAATGAAGGGAGATAATGCAAATGTTAGAATATAATAGCTTTTCTGCAATACAAATAGGTTTGGCGTCTCCCGAAAAAATCAGGGAATTGTCAAG
>JAZSKI010000025.1:0-19078 GCA_045534775.1 Clostridia bacterium
ATCAAAGATTCAGAACCTCACGTATACGACTTCGCTTGCATAGCTTCGGTTACCTGAATCAAAGATTCAGAACCTCACGTATACGACTTCGCTTCACCTTCTTGTACTTCGAGGTGCTGAAAATGAAAAAATAATCATAAAAAATCATATTTTTTTGCAAAATCATTGACTTTATTTCCGTTTTAGTGTACAATATAAGGTGATGGATTTTATTTTGTCATATAGGAGGAAGGTTATGTTATATTATTTAACCGTAGCAGTAAACGGACAAAGACAAAATTCGGTGCTTCTCAATGAACTGCCGTCCTACAGCAGAGGCAGAATTACTATAGGTCGTGCGGATACCTGTGATGTGGTATTACCCTATGCGGAGGTATCACGAAATCACGCTGTTATTGAATTTTCCGGCAGTAGTATGGAAATTGTCGATACGGGAAGTCTCAACAAGCTTCGTGTCAGCGGTAAGGTAGTGGAAAGAGCAAGGCTTACCAATGGTATGAAGGTTGTTATCGGCAGTCCTGAAAACAATATAATGCTTCAATTTAATACTGTTGATGAAATTGAAAAACCAAAAGAGGAAAGGCCAAAGGAACATATCCTTGAAAAGAGGGACGAGCTACCCCGAAAGAGGCAAATACCGTCTGCCTACGGTAAATCCTGCGTAGGTGCGAGAATATTTGCTTTTCTGACAGACCTTACGGTGTGTATGTTTATGGGTATAGGCTCGGCGATAATTATGCT
Source organism: Clostridia bacterium (assembly GCA_045534775.1). GTDB lineage: Bacteria > Bacillota > Clostridia > RUG12999 > RUG12999 > JAZOTK01. The sequence continues at coordinate 742 of JAZSKI010000025.1, forward strand.
CCTGCTTTTAAATCAGATTTTATCGGGAATTAAAGTTATTGTAATGTTTACAATTTTTATATCCCTGTTTATAATATGGTTATATTTCGCATTGGGGGATTCATCTGTTGCGAAAGGGACGATGGGTAAAATGGCTCTCGGACTATGGGTTATTGATATTAAATCAGGAGATAGAATTTCTTTTGGAAAAGCATCTAAGAGATTTTTTGCTAAAATTCTGTCAACCTTAATATTATTTATAGGATATTTCCCCATTTTCGGGAAAAAACAGACCTTGCACGATTATATTGCAGGTACGGCGGTTGTGAGAAACCCCCGTGCCGTTGAGTAATAATGACTACATATTTTGAAAGGATGAATATATTTTGGAAAAGCTTGGACTTAATGAAATCAGAGAAAGATATTTGAAGTTTTTTGAATCAAAGGAGCATTTGCGTCTTAAAAGCTTCCCTCTTGTACCGCAAGGGGATGCCAGCCTGCTTTTGATTAACGCCGGTATGGCACCGCTGAAGCCCTATTTTACGGGCAAACAGGTTCCGCCTAAAACAAGGGTTACAACCTGCCAGAAATGTATCAGAACACCTGATATTGAAAGAGTAGGAAAAACAGCGCGTCACGGAACCTTCTTTGAAATGCTGGGTAACTTCTCCTTCGGTGATTATTTCAAGCACGAGGCTACAAAATGGGCGTGGGAATTTATTACTCAGGAAATGAAAATGCCGATAGATAAGCTTTGGGTAACCATTTACGAGGACGATGATGAGGCTGAACAAATCTGGATAAACGAAGTAGGCGTAGCTCCCGACAGAATAGTAAGAATGGGTAAAGAAGATAATTTCTGGGAAATAGGCACAGGTCCCTGCGGGCCCTGTTCCGAAATTTATTTTGACCGCGGCGAGGAAAACGGTTGCGGTAGCCCTGACTGTAAAATAGGCTGTGACTGTGACCGTTTCGTTGAGTTCTGGAACCTGGTATTTACCCAGTTTGATAAGGATGCCGATGGTAATTATAACAGACTTGCAAAGCCTAATATTGATACAGGTATGGGGCTTGAACGTCTGGCGGCAATTATGCAGGGCGTAGGCAACCTTTTTGAGGTTGATACCGTTCGTAATATTATGCTGAAAATCAGCGAAATTGCAGGCGTAAATTACAAAGAAAATGAAAAAACCGATGTATCCTTGCGTGTTATTACCGACCATATCAGAAGTACGGTATTTTTGATTTCTGACGGAGTTTTACCTTCCAATGAAGGCAGAGGCTATGTGCTTCGCCGTCTGCTCCGCCGTGCGGCACGTCACGGTAAATTAATAGGTATTAAAGAAAATTTCCTTTATATAGCAGCAGAAACCGTTATAGCCGAATCCTGTTCCGCTTATCCTGAGCTTCGTGAAAAGGCTGATTATATTAAAACGGTTATAGCTCAGGAAGAGGAACGCTTTAATAAAACCATTGACAGCGGTCTTGAAATTCTGGAAAAGCTTATTGCAGGTCTTAAGGCTGAGAATAAAACCGTTTTGGGCGGCAGCGATGCCTTTAAGCTTTATGATACCTATGGCTTCCCCATTGACCTGACAATAGAAATTGCGGAAGAGAATAAAATGACCGTTGACGTAAGCGGCTTTGAAGCAGAAATGGAAGCACAGCGTAAAAAAGCGAGAGAAGGCAGAAACGTAGGCGAAGGCGCAGGCTGGGACGATGACGTTTTTGCAAGAATTAAAGGTGTTAAAACCGAATTCGCAGGCTATGACAACACAGAATGTGAAGGTAAAATTGTCGCTATGGCAATGGATAATACCGAGGTTGACACCGCAAGCGAGGGCGACAGCATAGTTGTAGTTACCGATAAAACCGTATTTTACGGCGAAAGCGGCGGTCAGGTAGGCGATACCGGTGTTATTACAGCTTCTTCGGCAACCCTTGAGGTTACAGATACGAAAAAAGCGGCTGACGGCAAATATCTCCACCACGCAACGGTAACAGGCGGAGAAATTAAAACGGGTGATACGGTTACTCTTAAAATCAACACCGAAAGACGTGATGCTATACGCCGTAACCACTCTACAACTCATCTTCTGCAAAAGGCTCTCCGCACAGTTTTGGGTGACCACGTTGAGCAGTCAGGCTCTTATGTAACGGCGGACAGACTGCGTTTTGACTTCACTCACTTTGCGGCAATGACAGGCGAAGAACTGAAAAAGGTTGAAGAATTGGTGAATAAAGCTATTCTTGCATCATATAATATAGAAATATTTGAAACAGATATTGATTCTGCAAAGAAATTGGGTGCAATGGCTCTCTTTGGAGAAAAATACGGCAGTACGGTACGTGTGGTAAAGATGGGTAACTATTCCGTAGAGCTTTGCGGCGGCTGTCATCTTACAAATACTGCAGGTGCAGGGCTTTTTAAGCTTATTTCCGAAAGCGGCGTTGCGGCGGGTGTAAGAAGAATAGAGGGCGTGACGGGTGCAGGCGTGCTGAAATATATCAGCGAAAAGGACTGCATAATTGAAAATACTGCGGCTGTTCTTAAGACCTCGCCTATGGATATTGCACAGAAAGCAGAAAGCGTAATGACCGAAATGAAGGAAATGGAAAGGGAGCTTTCGGCGGCAAAAGCCAAAATGGCAGGCAGTATAGCAGGTGACCTTTTAGACAGTGCAAAGACAGTAGGTGATATTAAGCTCATCTGTGCAAAAATAGAAGGTATGGATGCGGACGGGCTTCGCAAGCTGGGCGATAGCTTGAAGGAAAAGGAACCAATGCTTCTGGCAGTTCTTGCAGGAGTTAAAGACGGGAAAGCGGTGCTGGTTGCAATGGCAACACCCGATGCCGTAAAAGCAGGCGTTCACGCCGGAAATATTATCCGCGAGGTGGCAAAGGCAGCAGGCGGCGGCGGTGGCGGTAAACCCGATTCCGCACAGGCAGGAGCTAAAGATATTTCCCAAATTGATGAAGCTCTCGGTATAGTAGAAGGACTTTTAAAATAAAAAATTGAAGAAAGGCAGGGATATTATGGAGGATTGTATTTTTTGTAAAATTATTGCAGGCGAAATCCCGTCGGATAAGGTGTATGAGAATGAATATGTATATGCCTTTAACGATATTAATCCCGTAGCACCTGTTCACGTGCTTATTGTACCGAAAAATCATATTTCTTTTATTAATGAAATCAATGAGGAAAACAGCGGTGTAATGGCAAAAATCTATGAAGCGGCGGCGAAAATTGCCGAAGAACTCAACATTTCGTCAGAAGGCTATCGCGTAGTTACCAACTGCGGCGAAGCGGCAGGACAGACAGTAAATCACATCCACTTCCACCTGTTAGGCGGAAGAGACTTGTCATGGCCTCCCGGTTGATAGAATAATTCAAGGAGCTACTGTGTCAAAATGGTAGCTCTTTTTATAAGATTGGAGAGATTAATATGATATACACTTTAACGCTTAATCCTTCGTTGGATTATATAATGGAAGTCCCTGAACTTAAAGAAGGTACGGTTAACAGAAGCACCAACGAGAAAATCCGGTTCGGAGGCAAAGGGATAAATGTTTCCGTTGTATTAAAAAATCTGGACATTGAAAGCACAGCACTTGGATTTACAGGCGGATTCACGGGAGAGCATCTTGAAAACCTCCTTTATGTGATGGGTGTAAACTGCGATTTTATAAAAGCGGAGGAAGGGTTTACACGGATAAATGTCAAGCTGAAGGGGAAGGCGGAAACTGAGGTTAACGGCAGAGGACCTGAGCTTGATGAAAATGCAAGGGCGAAGCTTTTTGAAAAGCTGAGCAAGCTGAAAAACGGCGATATTCTGGTGCTGGCAGGGTCAGCACACGGACTTATTTATAAAGAAATAATGGAGTCCTTGAAGAATAAAAAAATAGATTTTGTGGTAGATGCTACGGGAGAGCTGCTTACAAGCACGCTGAAGCTGAGACCGCTTCTTATTAAACCTAATAATTTTGAGCTGGAAGAAATTTTCGGCAAAAAGCTTTGCAGTATTGAAGAGATTACTGAATGTGCCAAAAAATTGCAGTATATGGGTGCGAGAAATGTGCTTGTATCTTTAGGTGCAGGCGGCGGCGTGCTTATATGCGAAACGGGGAAGGTGATAGTCTGCCCCGCCCCGGACGGTAAGGTGATAAACACAACGGGTGCAGGGGATTCGGCGGTAGCGGGATTCCTGTGTGCATATACTCAGGGAGCAGGTCTTGAGGAAACCCTGAAGCTTTCCGTAGCCGCCGGCAGTGCCACAGCCTTTTCGGCAACTCTTGCTACGGGTGAGGAAATAAGAAGAATATACGAACAGATGGAGTTAAATGAAAAATAACAAAAAACCGATTACAACCACTTTCGGATGTAATCGGTTATTTTCATTATTCTGATTAGTCAGAAGAGAAAGGCAACAAAGCAATAATTCTTGCTCTTTTGATTGCTGTTGTCAACTGACGCTGATGTTTTGCACAGTTACCATTGATTCTTCTGGGAACTATCTTACCTCTCTCGGAAATATATTTTCTGAGTTTAGTAACATCTTTATAATCAATATGTTCAACTTTATCGGCACAGAATGCACAAACCTTTTTCTTTGCACGTCTGGGAGCACGGGCTGTGCCTTTATCCATTTTTTCTTTTTCAGCCATGTCATAAACCTCCTTCTAAAATTTTAACTCTGTAAATCAAAACGGTAAATCGTCATCATCTACGCCGCCGGAGAAGCCCTGAGGCATCGGGTCACCCATAGGCGGTTGCGGAACATACGCATCTGAACGCCCGGGTTGCGGAACGTAAGCATCATAACCGGAATACGGGTCGAAAGCGGGAGCGTTGTTATCACGCTTTGCTTCGGCGAAATGCACTTCATCAGCAACAACCTCTGTTGCATATCTTTTCATACCGTTTTGGTCATCCCAGCTTCTTGTCTGCAGTCTGCCGCAAACCGCAACAAGCTGTCCCTTACGGAAAAATCTTGTTACAAAATCTGCACGCTGACCGAAAGCTACGATATTAATGAAATCTGTTTGTCTTTCCTCGCCCTGACGTGCGAAATCACGCTGAACAGCAAGGGAGAAATTACAAACACTCATACCGGAAGGCAAAGCCTTAGGTTCCGGTTCATGAGTAAGTCTTCCCATTAAAATAACCTTGTTTAGCATAAATACGCCCTCCTTAGTCTTTAAGGATTACTATTGAGCGAAGCACGCCTTCTGTAATCTTGTAAACTCTTTCAAGCTCAGCCGGGAAATCGGTTTTAGCAGTAAAGTTTATAAGCACGTAGTAGCCTTCTGTCTTGTAGTCAATCGCGTAAGCAAGTCTTCTCTTACCCCAAACATCAACATTGTCGATTTGGGCATTGCTTTCGATTAATGACTTGAATTTTTCAACAAGACCGTTGATAGCTTCTTCACCTATAGTTGCATCAAGTACAAATATAGTTTCGTATGCTCTTGTTATTTCAGCCATTATTTTCACCTCCTCATGGACTTTGGCACCGCTAAGCGGTGCAAGGATATTTTTGTATAACACATATATTATATACTAACTTGCAGGTTTTGTCAAGTAAAAATTTCGTGTTTTTTTAAAAATATCAAAAAATATGAACTTATATTAAAATTTCTATTGACATTTATAAGAAAAAACATTATAATATCCTTAGTATATATAGCAGAGGGGACAGATATGAATATCATAATAGTAGGGTGCGGTAAGGTAGGTCAGAAGCTGGCACAGCAGCTCAATCAGGAGCCTGACCAGAACATTACCGTTGTGGATACCAGGTACAATGTGGTACAGGACGTGGTGAACCAATATGATGTAATGGGCGTTGTGGGCAGCGGTACAAGTATTGATACCCTGACGGAAGCGGGTATAAAGACGGCTGACCTTCTGATTGCTGTTACAGGCTCGGATGAGCTTAATCTTTTAAGCTGTCTGATAGCTAAAAAATCCGGTAACTGCCAGACTATCGCACGTGTAAGAAAACCTGAATATTCACAGGAAATAGAACTAATTAAAGAAGATTTGGGACTGGCACTTGTCATTAACCCCGAGCTGACGGCGGCGAGGGAAATCGCCAGAATTTTAAGATTCCCTACGGCAGTTAAAATAGATACCTTTGCAAAGAGCCGTGTTGAGGTGCTTAAATTCAGAATACCGCAAGATTCGGTGCTTGATAATATGGTTATTTCCGATATGAGCAGTAAACTGGGCTGTGATGTGCTTATATGCGGAATACAGCGTGATGACCGGGCGTTTATCCCTGATGGAAGCTTCGTCCTGAAGGGAAATGATTTAATCAGTATTGTAGCGTCTCCCTCAAACCTTACGGGCTTTTTCAAAAAGATTGGCGTTAAGACGGGAAAGGTTAAGGATACTATAATCGTAGGCGGTGGAACAACAGCCTTTTATCTGGCGTATATACTCCTGATGTCGGGAGTTAAGGTGAAGATTATAGAGAAAAATCCCGAACGCTGTGAGTTTTTAAGTAAGCTTCTGCCTAAAGCGACCATAATATGCGGTGACGGTACGGAAAAACAGGTGTTGCTGGAGGAAGGTATTGAATATGCCGATTCTTTCGTTTCACTTATCAACATAGATGAAGAAAATATATTGCTGTCTCTTTTTGCACGCAGTAAATCCAAGGCGAAGATTGTGACGAAAATTAATCGTATAGCCTATGATGAGGTTATAAACGGATTAAATCTCGACAGTACGGTTTATCCCAAGAATCTGACGGCTGAGCATATTGTTAAATTCGTTCGTGCCATGAAAAAATCCATCGGTAGCGATATTGAGACGGTGCATCTCATAATGGGCGGAAAAGCGGAAGCACTTGAATTCAGTATAAAACAGGATTCTCCCGTATCGGGAGTTGCCCTTGAGAAGCTTAAGCTTAAAAAGAATGTGCTTGTTGCTTGCATTAACCGTGACGGAAAGACCATAACCCCGCGTGGTAAGGATATGATAATGCCTAACGATACGGTTATCGTAATAACCACCGAAAAGGGTATACGTGATATAGGAGATATTATAGAATAGAGGAAACGGAAAATGAATTACGGAATTATAATACATACCCTGGGCTGGGTGTTTACTTTTGAAGCTATCTGTATGTTGCTTCCGTTACTTTGTGCAGTAGCTTACGGCGAGCCTTACGTAATGACCTTTGTCATTACGATATTGATATGTGCAGTGCCGGGAATACCTGCGGTGCTGAAAAAACCAAAAAATAAAGCTATGTACGCAAAGGAAGGGTTTATATCCGTTGCCCTGGGATGGATAGCCATGAGTATTGCAGGCTGTCTGCCTTTTGTGATTTCGGGTACGATACCGGGTTTTATAAACGCTCTTTTTGAAACAGTATCAGGATTTACTACGACGGGAGCGTCCGTTTTAACGGAAATAGAAGCATTACCCCGCTCTATTTTGTTCTGGCGAAGCTTTACCCATTGGATAGGCGGTATGGGCGTGCTGGTGTTTCTGGTTGCGGTTCTGCCGCTGTCGGGAGGCGGTAACCTGTATCTGATAAAAGCAGAAAGCCCCGGTCCTTCGGTAGGGAAGCTGGTGCCTAAGGTTAAATCAACAGCAAAAATTCTTTACGGAATATATACGGTCATTACTATAGCTGAGATTATTTTATTAATGCTCGGCGGTATGGAGCTCTTTGAAGCGGTAACCATTTCCTTTGGTACTGCAGGTACGGGCGGTTTCGGCATAAGAAATTTAAGCGCCGCAGAGTATTCACCTTATCTGCAATATGTAATCACCGTGTTTATGATACTTTTCGGAGTGAATTTTTCACTTTACTACCTGCTTCTGATAGGGCAAATTAAAGAGGTATTAAGGTCAGATGAGCTGAAAACATATTTTATTATAATTATTTCGGCGACTCTGATTATAACGGCAAATATTGCAGGCTCCTGCGGGTCTCTTGAAGAGGCGTTCAGACACAGCGCTTTTCAGGTAGGATCAATAATTACCACTACGGGCTTTTCTACAACAGATTTTGATAAATGGCCTGAAATCTCAAAAACAATCCTTGTGATGCTGATGTTTATAGGTGCCTGTGCAGGCAGTACGGGCGGCGGCATCAAGGTATCAAGAATTATAATTCTGGCAAAATCCGTTGCAAAAGAGCTGAGGCTGGCAATTCATCCGAGAGGAATCCATAAAATCAGTATGGATAACAGGCTTATTGAACACGAAACCATACGAACCTCAAATGTGTTCATTATGGCGTATGTGACAATTTTTGCAGTATCCCTGCTGCTGATAAGCTTTGATAATTTCAGCTTTACCACTAATTTTACTGCGGTAGCGGCAACCATGAACAATATCGGACCCGGTCTTGATAAGGTGGGACCAATGGCGAATTTTGCAGGATTTTCGCCTTTTGCAAAAATTGTTCTGATATTTGATATGCTGATAGGAAGGCTTGAAATATTCCCGATGCTGGTGCTTTTTTCGCCACGGGCGTGGAAAAAATAACAAAGAATTGAATTTGGGTGGGTGGTGCAGGCTATCCGCCCGAAAATTTTAAAATAAACAGCAAAAGTATTGAAAAAAAGAAATTTGTGGTATACTTAATATATTAAGAGTATCGGGGGGGGGGATAGTTATGTATAAAATACTTAAAAAAGAAATTTTAAATGAAACAGTTACTCTCATGGAAATAGACGCGGCGGCAATAGCGAAAAAAGCTCTGCCCGGTCAGTTTATTATTCTGAGAGTGAATGAAAAGGGCGAGAGAATACCTCTTACCATTGCGGATTATGACAGAGAAAAAGGAAGTGTAACCATAATTTTCCAGATAGTGGGAAAGACAACGGCACTTCTTAATACCCTAAACAAGGGAGATGCTATTCTTGATTTCGTAGGGCCTCTTGGTACGCCCTCTCATCTTGACGGCTATAAGAAGGTAGCGGTAATCGGCGGAGGGCTCGGAACTGCCATTGCATATCCGCAGGCGAAATATCTCCATTTATCAGGGGCTGAGGTACATAGCATAACGGGCTTTAGAAACCGTGACCTTATAATACTTGAGAAGGAGCTTGAAGCAGTCAGCGATAAGCTGATGATAATGACAGATGACGGTTCAAACGGCAACAAAGGCTTTGTAACAGCGGCACTTAAAGAGCTTATCGACAGCGGCGAGACCTATGATTTGGTAGTGGCGATAGGACCGCTTCAGATGATGCGTGCGGTTTGTAATCTGACAAAGGAATATAATATTAAAACTGTAGTGAGTATGAATTCAATTATGATTGATGGTACGGGAATGTGCGGCGGCTGCCGACTTACCGTGGGCGGCGAAACTAAATTTGCCTGCGTTGACGGTCCTGATTTTGACGGGCACCTGGTGGATTTTGATGAAGCAATCCGCAGAAGCGGTATGTACAGCGGCGAGGAGCGTCACGCCCACGAAGAATTTTGCAAGCTTATGAAAAAGGAGGCTGAATAAAATGGCTAATATGTCACCGAAAAAAGTGCCGATGCCGGAACAGCTTCCCGACGTGAGGAACAAGAATTTTAAAGAAGTTGCTCAGGGATATACCCTTGAAATGGCACAGGAAGAAGCGGCAAGATGTCTGCAATGTAAAAATCCCGTTTGCATTAAAGGTTGTCCCGTAAACGTAGATATTCCCGGATTTATAAATAAAATAACCAAAGGCGATATTGAAGGGGCGTATAAGGTAATTTCAAAGACCAGTGCCTTGCCTGCGGTTTGCGGCAGAGTTTGTCCCCAGGAAAGTCAGTGCGAAGGGCTTTGCGTAAGAGGTATAAAAAGCGAACCCGTTGCTATTGGCAGATTGGAACGCTTTGCGGCAGATTATATGACGGGCAAAGAGGCAGAGGAGGAAGAAATACCCAAAAACGGAATAAAAGCCGCAGTAATCGGCGGCGGTCCGGCAGGGCTTACCTGCGCAGGCGATTTGGCGAAAATGGGTTATGAGGTAACCATTTTTGAAGCCTTCCATACAGCGGGCGGTGTGCTGATGTACGGTATTCCCGAATTCAGACTTCCTAAAGTGGTGGTTACAACGGAAATTGAAAGGCTGAAAAAAGCAGGCGTAAAAATAGAGGTAAACTCGGTTATCGGAAAAATTTATTCCATTGACGAGCTGTTTGAAACGGGCTTCAAAAGCATATTTATTGCTACGGGTGCAGGACTTCCTTCATTTATGAAAATAGAAGGTGAGAACTTAAGCGGGGTATATTCGGCGAACGAATTTTTAACAAGAACCAATCTTATGAAAGCCTATGACGAGTCTTATGATACTCCTATCCGCACAGGCAGAAATGTAGCTGTGGTAGGCGGCGGTAACGTGGCAATGGATGCCGCCAGATGTGCGAAGCGTATGGGAGCAGAAAAGGTTTACATAATATACAGAAGAGGCAGAGAGGAGATGCCGGCGAGAGCAGAGGAAATCCATCACGCGGAGGAAGAGGGAATTATCTTTAAGCTACTGACGAATCCCGTAAGGATTTTGGGCGATGAAAAGGGCTATGTAACAGCGATGGAATGTATCGAAATGGAGCTGGGCGAGGCTGATAAGAGTGGCAGAAGACGACCGGTGAAAAAAGAAGGCTCGGAGTTTGTAATCGACCTGGATACTGTAATAATGGCTATAGGGCAAACCCCGAACCCACTTATAAAATCAACAACACCCGAGCTGAAAACCCAAAGCTGGGGAGGCATTATCGCTGACGAGGAAACCGGTGCAACGAATATGGAAGGTGTGTTTGCAGGCGGCGATGCCGTAAGCGGAGCCGCAACGGTAATATTGGCGATGGGAGCCGGAAAAAAAGCCGCAAAGGCTATGGATGAATATATGCGGGAACAGTGAAATCAGATAAGCTTTATCGAAGGTATGGGAAGAGATTACCGAATTTACGGTGATTTTTTCCTTTTTTTTGAAAAGTTTACAGAAAATTCATATCATATTTATTGACTTTTTTTGAAAAAAGTGGTATGCTATAAAGTGGATTTGTTTTATGGAAAGGAAGAATAATATGTTGAAGCGACTTGCAGGCTGTGTACGGGAATATAAGATGGCAACTGTTCTTACGCTGTTATTTATATTGGCTGAAGCTGTAGTTGAAACGCTTATACCTTTTGTTACAGCGGATTTGGTAAATAAAATCAAAGAGGGCATAGCCCTTACGGAGATACTTAAAATTGGCGGAGTTCTTGCGATTATGGCGTGCTTATCTCTTGCCTGCGGAGCTATAGCGGGAGTTACCTGCTCAAGGGCTTCGGCGGGATTTTCAAAGAATCTCAGAAACGATATTTTCGGAAAAATTCAGACATATTCCTTTGAAAATATTGATAAATTTTCCACCTCCTCGCTGGTAACAAGACTTACCACCGATGTGGCGAATATTCAGATGGCATTTATGATGCTTATAAGAGTTGCAATCCGCAGTCCTCTTATGCTCATTTTCTCCATAGTAATGGCATACATTATGGGCGGCAGGCTGGCAACGGCATTTATAGTGGTAATTCCGATTCTCGGACTGGGGCTGTTTTATATCAGCAAAAAAGCGATGCCTGCCTTCAGAAGAGTTTTCAAAAAATATGACAAGCTTAATGAGTCAGTTGAAGAAAATGTCCGTGCTATGCGTGTGGTAAAGAGCTTCTCCCGTGAGGATTACGAAAAGGAAAAATTCGGCGTAGCGGCAGAGGATATAAGAGGGGATTTTACCCGTGCGGAGAGAATAGTTGCTTTTAACAATCCTCTTATGCAGCTTTGTATGAATTTTAATTCGGTATTTATTTTATTGCTGGGTTCAAAGCTGGTAGTTGAAGGTATGGGAAAAACTATTGACGTGGGACAGATTTCTGCTATGCTGACCTACGGCGTGCAAATTCTTATGTCACTTATGATGCTGTCTATGATATATGTTATGTTAACCATGTCGACAGAATCGGCAAAACGTGTTTGTGAGGTTTTAAACGAGGCGCCTAAGCTTAAAAATCCCGAAAATCCCATTATGTCCGTCAAAGACGGCAGTATTGATTTTAAAGGAGTTTCCTTCAAATATTCTGAAAAGGCAAAAAAGGATGCCCTTTCAGATATAAATATTCATATTGAATCCGGTATGACAATAGGCATTATCGGCGGTACGGGTTCGGGAAAATCAACGCTGACACAGCTTATTCCGAGACTCTATGATGTAACCTGCGGCGAGCTGCTTGTGGGCGGCGAAAACGTAAAGAGCTACGATTTACAGGTGCTGCGTGATGCGGTAGCTATGGTGCTTCAGAAAAACGTACTGTTCTCGGGAACCATAAGGGAAAATCTGTGTTGGGGTAAAGAGGATGCCACCGACGAGGAAATAGCAGAAGCCTGCAGACTTGCTCAGGCAGAGGAATTTATTTCTACATTCAAGGATGGTTATGATACCTTTATAGAACAGGGCGGTGCCAATGTATCGGGCGGTCAGAAGCAAAGACTTTGTATAGCGCGCGCCTTGCTTAAAAAACCGAAGATTATTATTCTTGACGATTCTACAAGTGCTGTTGATACAGCGACAGATGCACTTATCCGTGACGGGTTTAAAAAATATCTGCCCGATACCACGAAAATTATCATAGCACAGCGTGTATCCTCGGTGCAGGATGCCGATATGATAATTATTTTAGATGGCGGCAGAATTTCCGATTTCGGTACACATGTTCAGCTTATGGAACGTAGCGGGATATACGGCGAAATCTACGAACAGCAAACAAACGGAGGTGACAGCGATGAAGAATAATCGTGGTCCCGGTTCGGTGAATAAAAACACCTTTCCGAGGATAATCAAAATTCTTATATCCTATTACCCCGTCCTTGTACCGATAACGCTTCTATGTATTATCTTTTCATCCTTTGCGGCGGCTGTACCCGACTATTTCATACAAAAAATAATCGCTGTAATTGAAACCTATTTCAGAGAAGGTAACTGGATAGCGGCAAAGGCTGAAATTATACCTATGATAATATTTCTTATTATAATTTATGCTCTGGCGCTTATTGCAACAATAGCACAAACACAGCTTATGGCATATATAACGCAAGGCTTTTTGTGTAAGCTTCGCCGCAGTATGTTTAACGGAATGCAAAACCTGCCTGTTAAATTTTTTGATACCAATAAGCATGGCGATATTATGAGTTATTATACCAACGATATAGATACCTTAAGGCAGCTTATTTCCCAATCCCTGCCGGCACTTATACGGGCAGGCGGTGTGGTAATCTGCGTCCTTGGAGTTATGCTCTATTTCAGCGTGTGGATGACCTTGATACTGCTTCTCGGTGTTTGGGTGATGAGCAAGGTTTCAAAGAAATTCGGCGGCGGCTCTGCAAAATATTTTATGCGTCAGCAAAAATCTATAGGAAAAACCGAAGGCTTTGCACAGGAAATGATGAACGGTCAGAAGGTAATCAAGGTTTTCGGACACGAAAAGGAATGTATTGAGGATTTTGAAAAAATAAACAACGAGCTGTATGAAGACAGCTTCAAAGCCCATGCCTATGCCAATACCCTTGGACCTATAATTCAGAACATAGGTAATATCCTCTATGTGGTTGTAGCTATGGCGGGAGGTATTTTCCTTATGACGAAAACACCAAACCTCAGTATATCAGGTATGGCGTTCAGCATAAGCATTGTGGTACCCTTCCTTAATATGACCAAACAGTTTACGGGTAATGTTAACCAGCTTTCACAGCAGATTAATTCCATTGTTATGGCACTTGCAGGTGCAAACCGTATTTTTGATTTGATGGACCGTAAGCCTGAAGCGGATAACGGCTACGTTACTCTTGTAAATACCGAAACAGATGAAAACGGTAATGTGACGGAAACTAAAAAGCATACGGGTCATTGGGCATGGAAGCATCCTCACGGTGACGGCACCGTTACCTATACACCTCTTGCAGGTGATGTGCAGATAAGCGAGGTGGATTTCGGATATACGGAAGAAAAAACCGTTCTCCACGACATCAGCGTATATGCAAAGCCCGGTCAGAAGGTGGCTTTTGTAGGTGCAACAGGCGCGGGAAAAACTACCATAACCAACCTTATAAACCGTTTTTATGACATAGCTGACGGTAAAATCAGATATGACGGAATTAATATTAATAAAATAAAAAAATCTGACCTGAGAAGGTCGTTGGGTATAGTTTTGCAGGAAACGAACCTGTTTACGGGCAGCGTAATGGAAAATATCCGCTACGGTAACTTAGAGGCTACTGATGAGGAATGTATAGAGGCGGCAAAGCTGGCGGGAGCAGATGACTTTATTACACGACTCCCCGAAGGCTATAGCACGAAGCTGTCAGGCAACGGAGCCAACCTGTCGCAGGGTCAGAGACAGCTGATAGCCATAGCGAGAGCCGCAGTTGCAGACCCGCCCGTAATGATACTTGACGAGGCAACCTCTTCTATAGATACCCGTACCGAAGCCATAGTCCAAAGAGGTATGGATAAGCTGATGGAGGGCAGAACGGTATTTGTTATTGCTCACAGACTTTCAACAGTAAAAAATTCCGATGTGATTATGGTGCTGGATAAAGGAAGAATTATAGAACGGGGAACCCACAGTGAGCTGATAGCTCAAAAAGGCACATACTACAAGCTGTACACAGGCGCTTTTGAGCTGGAATAAAAGCTTGGGGCTTAGGCAAAATGCACAGACCGCATAAAGCACTGAGCCGATATAAAAGCCACTTGGAATAAAGCAAATATGATAAATTTGCTGAAATTTAAGGGTGTAGCAAAATGAATTCTATTTTGCTGCACCCTCTTTTTTTATTCAAAAATTTCGTTTATAGAAGTTGTGGGCAGAAGCTTATAGGAATATTCCTTGTTTTCAGACCCGATAAGGATTTTTGAAGGCTTGCAGGTGACGGTTAAGTCTTTATCACCAAAAAACATAAGCCCTCTTGCAAAGCTGTCACTCAAGGCGGCAAACCGCATATCGCTGTAACTGCCTTCGCCTCGGTGCAAACCGAGCCTTGCGGCGGTGTCTTTGCCATAGCATTTTATATCGCTCATACTCTCAGCGAGACAGTACTCCGCAGGGAAATCAGCCTCGGCGGAGATTTCAATTTCGCCGCAGGGTAAAACCGTATATATTGCATTGCAGGATACGGCGGAGCCGTTATCCGTCGGGCGGTAAACAGAGATTTTAAAAGAAATCCCTTCACCCTCGCACATAAGATATTCCATAGAACATACATATTGGCGGCGTATTTCGGAAGAATTTTCGGAAATAAACTCAACGCCGTCTTTTACGATACTGTCAAACCGACCGTACAGCTTGTTAAAAGCGTAGGTAAAATCATCACCGTAAATTACCAGATATTCTTTATCCTCCTCGGCGGTCAGGAGAGTTTTCACGGGCAAAGAGGGGAGGCTGCGCTTTTCGGCAGGCAGCTCAAATTGGCAGAAACCTATCTCATAGCCTGCTTCTGCTTTTTCCCTGAAGGAAACATCAAGACTGCAACCGAAAAAACAGCTATCCGGCAGGGGAGTTTTAAGGTTAAAACTGCGGCTGCCGTGAGGACGAATGGAAGGCAAGCTTATACTGCCGCTTTCTACCGTCTTGTCGTCAAGGGTGATTTTCCATAAAATATCAAAGCCTTCCGCCGTAGTAAAATCAAATCCGTTAAACACCTTTATGGTTGAAGGCGAAACAAGCTTAGCATATAAAGGAGCCTTGAAGGTCGGGGAATATGAAATCTCGCCGCCGCAGGGAATTACGCAGGGGTTATTATAAACCGATTTTAAGGTGCAACCCGACTTTACATAGAACCCGTATTTGTTACAAAACCTCAGAAAATCACAGGAAAGACCGGTTGTAATAAGAGTGTTGATGCCTTGGCGTTTTAATGCCGCAAAATCGTCAGCCGTAAGAAGACTGTCGCAGGGCGCACAGCGGATATTTACGGCAACGCCGTTTACCCGTAGCATACCGTCTGTGGCTTCATATTTTACAAAGCCCATATCCTGAGCGATAACCTCGTTTCCGCAGAAAATCAAAAGCTTATACAGAAAAGGCGATTCAGCGGTCCATTTTTCTGCATTTCCGACAGAAACGGAGACCTCGCCGCTTTTTGCCTTCCCTTCGGCAACAACCTCTCCGAAAGGAGACATAAGCCTGAGGGCAAAGCTGTCCGCACCCTCCGCCCTGACGGTCAAAACCTCATCCTCGGTGGTTACATTAAAATCTTTTATATGCTTTTTATCTCTTGCAAGTAAATATACGTCCGAAAAAATGCCCCAGCCCTTGCTTTTTTCTTTTTTCGGGACAGAAAATTCCATTACTTTAACCGTAATAAAATTCTCACCTTCGTTTAAACAGGAGGTTATATCAAACTCGGCAAAATAACTGTCACCCTCGCTGTAGCCTGCATCAATTCCGTTGACGGAAAGGTAGAAGGCAGAGCCTATTCCTTCAAAGCTTATATATACAGACTTGTTTTCCCATGATTCGGGAAGGTAGAAAGCGCGGGAATAAACGGCGGTAGGATTGTCGTGAGACACAAAATCGGGGCTGTCTGAAAAATCAGCGGTATCTCCCCGCAGCATTGAAGGTACGGGCATTTCCTGCCAGTCATAGTCATAGCTTGCAGGCTGTGAAATGTCCTCGGGTACATCAATAAATCTGTTAAAATATAAATAATTCCAGTTGCCGTTTAATAGCTTGAAATAAGGCGATAAACCACGTCGACCCGTCATTGCTTCCTCTTCGGTAGAGTAAACGGAGTAATTGCTTCTCGGCTTCTCTCTGCCGTTTTGCAAAATTTCGGGGTCCTGCCATTCAAATATATTTGTCATAGACTTCTCTCCTTCGGTATTTTCAAATGCTGTTTACCTATATTATACACCAAACAGAAAGCCTTTGCAAGATAAAAAAATATTTTTTGAGAAAAATACCAAATTTTTACAAATTATTCATTTAAAAGGTGGTATTATATATACAGATAATAACCGAAAGGACTGCAAAGGATATGAAAACAACGGAACCTGTAACCTATAAGAGAGTGAGTAGTATAAAACCGAAGGTAAAGCTTAAAATTCCTCCCGCACAGATAGCGGCGGCGATAATAGGGATGTTTATTTCGGGGGGAGATATATTAGGGACAATGTCACCGCTGGGACTTGCCTGGTGCGGAGCTTTAAAAGGAGGACTGCCCGTAATTGCAGGCTGTATGCTGGGAAGCCTTCTTATTGATATGGGTATAATGCGATTAAAATATTTTTTTGCCATAGGAGCTTACGGATTAATAAGGAGCTTTTATCAGACAAAAAGATGGGAGAGCGTTGAATTCTCTGTCGGGGTTATGTGCACGGTGAGCTTTGTTTTTTCCTGTATAGCTATGATGATAAGGGGATTTTTGTACTACGATTTTGCCGTAGGCATTTTAGAATGTGCGGTTATATGGGCGGCAGGAGTTATCTTCGCCAAAGGCGGACGGGTAATCGAAAGAAAGGGTCAGGTCATAAGCGACGAGGAAAGCATTGCTGTTGCCATAGCGTTGGGTGCTGCGGCTCTCGGACTCCAGGGAATAGTTATGCTTGGCATAAGACCTGCCAATATTTTAAGTATGTACATAATTCTATTTACGGCATATAAAGGCGGTATTGGTATTTCGGGAGCAGTAGGGGCGGCGCTGGGTATTATTACCGCTATGTCACAGGGCGATGCGGCGGCACTTACGGGGGTATACGCCTTTGTAGGATTGACGGCGGGGATAATGAATATGTTTGGCAAGGTCGGAGTTATGCTGGCGGCAATTTGTGCAAACGCGGTTTTTTCCGCTTATTACAGCTCGTCGGTGCTGGTGATGATAAATGTTTTTGAAATAATAATTGCAGGGATAGCTTTTTATTTCACACCTGACGGGGTTTTGGATTATATAGAAAAATATGCCATAAAATCAGAAGGCTATAATCCTTCAAAGGGACAGCTTATATACGAGAGAATAAAAACGGCTCACGCCTTTGAGACCCTTAAAAATGCACTTCGGGGAACAGCAAAAGCCTTTGAAAGCAAGGAAGAAGAAAATGAGGATGAAAAAATAGCGGTTATCTGCGACAGGGTGGCGGCAAGAGTTTGCGATAAATGCAGTCTTGGGAAATATTGCTGGTCAAAAAATATAAAAAATACTTCAGCACTTTTCAGCGGAGTTGCAAAAAGCTTGAAAAACGGCGGAGAAAATCTGGCGGAGACCGTTTCGGGGAAATGCGTCAGAGGAGAAATGCTGGCAAAAGCGGCATCGGAGCTGTTTGAGGTTTATAAAAAAGAAAAGGCGGCGGAAAGGAGTGACGCCGAATATACGGACT
>JAZSKI010000082.1:0-3015 GCA_045534775.1 Clostridia bacterium
CTCCCCACAAAGCAGGCTTTGTGGGGACCCCGTTGTTTCATCATTTCTTTCGGGTGCGAGTAGCTTTAACTGAATTTCATCAATCAGAGATAAAATTCTTTCTTCAAGTTCGGTACTGTAACCCTTATCAATCTGTTCATACAAATCACCGAGCTTACCCGAAAACTCATAAAAGCTTTCGGGCAAGAGAGCTTTTGGAGAATAACCTAAAGCTCGTTTTCTTAAATATTCCGAAATTGTTAAGCCGCATTTATCGGCTTTGTTTTTTATGCGTATTTTCTCTTTTTCAGTAACACGCACATAAATTGAATTTGCTCTTTCTTTCATTAAAATCAACTCCTATTAAAAAATGTAAATTTCAAGGGGTATTAGGGAACTCCCTAAAAGGTAAAGGCAGGATTTCCAAAGGAAGTCCCGCCTTTTATGGAATTTGTGCAATACAAGTTCCCTGCTTGTTACAGTACCGGACAATTATTCCGTTACTATAAAATCAGGTTTCTTATAACCTTCTAAATATCCGGGATATGTACTTAATTCATATATCCAATATGGCAATGTATGTGGCTTATGCCATTGCTTTTGGATGATACAAAAGTATATTGGCACACCTTTCTTTAAATCTCCTTCGAGAACCTTGTTAGCATCTCGAAGGCTTACATTCAGCCATAATTTACTGCCTGATACAGATACTATAAGGCAGTTGAAACTGCGTGTTTTCCACTCCCATAATACTTCCTTTATCCACCCAAGCTCTTGCCCCGTAAAATAAGGCTCTGCATATTTTTCGCCCTTATAGGTAATAACTCTGTGGACATTTCCATCCGCTGATGTTCTGACTGTGATAAATTCGTCTAATGTTTGATAAAAAGTTCTCATAATAAAAATCCTCCGTTTTTTACATTTTAATAATGTTTTTGACACCACTTTTTTTCAAGTGAAGTCAGTTGTATAAAAATAATGGCACCAACCATTGAAAATGTGCTTTCAACAGTAAATGTGCCGTTATATTAGCTTTATCTATGACACCGCTGAGGTGCCATTTTTTATTAAATTGTTGCATCAGTCGTTACCGAACACAAAATCTAAAGCCGAGTTTTCGTCCTCAGTGGAATTTTTGCTTTCTTCCGGTGCTTGATTTGTCTGCATGGACCGACTAAGTATTTTTAAAAGGTTTATTCCTGCTGATTGTTGAAGCTCTGTGCGGATAGCAGATATAACCCTGTCTATAAACTCGGTTTGCTCCTGCTCGGTAGTAAACTGATTTATATATCCGTCAATGCACATAAGGATAAATTTGTTTATGGATTTATGCTGCTTTAAATTCAGGTCTTGCAGAAACTCCCATATTCTCAAGTCGTATTCCTTGTTGAGATTGAAGCGGATGCCGATTCTTTTAACCATTTTTCTCCGCCTCCTTTTTAAGCTTCAGTTCGGACAGATATTCATATCCTTTTGCAGTAGCGTGAATATCTCCGTTGATGATAACTCTGTTTTTGTTGTAGTCAGCAAAGTTCCTGATAAGGCAACCGCCACCGCCGACAATATAGAGCTTCATAACAGTTGGATTATATTCGTACTCTTTGAGCCTTTGAAAAATCTCTGCCGTATATTCTCTCGCTGTGTCAGATATGGTCTTTAAAACATCTGCATCAAGATTTGATTGGTTGTAGGTCAATATCTTATGTATGCTTTCTTCAGGCAAGGTAAGATGATGTTTTTTCATAAGGTTTTCCCTGATTCTCAATACACATTGATTTGTGCCGAACTTTTCTGAAAAACATTTTTGCGGATTGGGAATTTTGTCATTGATATACATAACATTCATAGTGCCGTTGCCGATGTCGCACAGCATATTGATACCTCGGAACTCGAACAGCTTATTTGCTATCGCCGAGAAGCCTTGCGGAAATATATCCATTCCAACAATGCGGATATGATATTCCGTGCCTTTATAGATAAAATCAACAGTTTCATTTTGCATAAGATATTGCCTAAATTCTTTACGCTGCTCTTCTACCCAAGTAAGCGGAAGTCCTGCGGCTATATGCACATCAGCGTTTGTGATGCCCAAATCCTGAAGCTCCATTGCAACAGCGGCAAGCGTCATAACATAATAGTCCATATCTGAGAACTTGTCTGCCGTAAATGGTTTATGTCCCACACCGATAAGATAATATTTCCCCTTATAGACAAGCAAGTTGTTATCTATTGCCGGATGTTCATCATAACACACAACTCCGCTTGGAAAGATGTGCCGTTCTGTCTTGACATTGCCAAAGCCGTGATCAATGCCGATAATAATTGTGTTTTCAAATTTTTTCATAATAAAATCATTCCTTCCTGCCGTATGGCAACTAAATTTGTTTTGTGTTTTTGCCTTGATACAATCATAGGCATCACCTCCATTCTGAAATAGAAAAAAGGGCTTGTTTTACCCTTTCTACTATATAGAATATGAGGATTTTTAAATAGGCAAAGTATTGCATAACACATTAAAATCAAAAAACGCAACACATCAAAACCCTGTGTTTATGCGGTTTACGATTTAATTTAATCTATACATCTTGTATTTCGCAACAAAATATGTTATAATTTTCTTGGGTGGTGATAAAGATGCCTGATAAAATTAAATTTTTTACTGCCGATTACAGAGATAAATATGTATATATCAAAAGTAACAAGTTTCTTGTAGGCAGTTTTGCGGTAGATTTTCTTAATCAATATGAAGAAAATGATAATGGAGCAAGAATAGCATCAATGCGTTATAATAATTGGATGCTATCCTCCCAAATGGAAAAAGGATATATAAACGATTACGATTTTGTAAAAGCAGGAAAAGAAATATTAAATATCCTCGATGTTCTCCCGTGCATCAGTCCGTTTCAGTATTTAGATATTGAAGCCGAGAAAAAGCTGATAGCAGAAACTTTTACAAAAGAAAATGCAGATTATATTTTGGAATATTATCAGCAACGAGCGAGGGTTTCTCTTCAAGATGAGGGTGCGATGTCCCTT
>JAZSKI010000078.1:0-12190 GCA_045534775.1 Clostridia bacterium
ATTAAAAAAATTAAAAAAAATTGCAAAAAGCTATTGCAAAATTTGCAAAAAAATAGTATTATTATAATAGAGGTATTATTTTATCTTAGGAGGTATAGTGAAAAATGAGCAGAATATATCAAAATGTTATACTGCAACTCAAGGATTTGTACAACCGCAGGATGGGCGTGATTGAGCCTACGGGTACTGTTACGGCCTGCACTTACGGGCTGCTGGATTCGGCAACGGTTGAGCATATACTTAAAAAATATGCTGACCCTGCGGCATTCTATTCTTATAACGGTTTTACGTACAAGCCTACCGGAACAAGAAACAAGCTTGATTTCATTACCTTTTGTGAAGGTGTTGATGAAATCTCGCGTACTTGTTGCAGCGTACTTGCAATAGCACTCTCCAACATTAAAATGTTCCATGACGAAAAGTACGATAAAACAAATCTTGTGAAAAACATTCTGATGGATAACATCCTGCCGGGTGATATTCTTATAAAAGCAAAGGAATTGCATTTGACGGTTGAAGTGCCGAGAGTGGTATTTTTGATACAGACTGCTAATTCTACGAATTTTTCAATTTATGATATATTGCAAAATATGTTCCCCGAAAAGGGTAAGAATTTTATAGTAAATGTGGACGAGCGGTATATTGCCCTGGTTAAAGAGGTAAAACATGGCGTTGATTCCAAAGAACTCGAAAAAATTGCAAAATCTATTGCCGATACACTCTATACGGAAGCTCTCGTAAAGGTTTATATCGGTATAGGCTCGCCGAGAAACAATATCCGTGACGTGGGTATGAGCTATAAGGAAGCACAAATAGCTCTTGATGTGGGCAAGGTGTTTGATATTGAAAAGCAGATTATAAATTATGAGAATCTGGGTATAGGAAGATTAATTTATCAGCTTCCCACAACTCTTTGTGAGCTTTTCCTTGCAGAGGTGTTCAGAAAAGAGTCCATAGATGTGCTTGACCAGGAAACTATATTGACTATTCAGAAATTTTTTAAACACAACCTCAATGTGTCGGAAACAGCAAGAGAGCTGTTTGTACACAGAAACACTTTGGTTTACAGACTTGATAAGATTGAAAAGATAACAGGACTTGATTTAAGAGAATTTGACCAGGCTGTTACATTTAAGGTTGCAATGATGGTAAATAAGTATCTTAATTCAAATACCATAAAGTATTAAAGGTATTAAAGGGATTTTGCGATGATTTATTTTCAGAACGTAACAAAAGCATACGAAACGAATAATGTGGTTGCACTGAAGGATGCTACCTTTCATATTGGCAAGGGTGAATTTGTTTTTATTGTAGGTCCCAGCGGAGCCGGAAAATCAACGCTGACTAAACTGATTTTTCGTGAAGAATTGCCCGATGCGGGGGATATTGTGGTTGGCGATTTTAAGGTAACCGAATTACCGGACAAGCAGATTCCATATCTTCGCAGAAGTATGGGTATAGTGTTCCAGGATTTCAGATTACTGCCCAATAAAAATGTATATGAAAACATAGCTTTTGCTATGGAAGTCGTAGGAGCATCAAAACGTAATATCCGCAGACGTATACCTGACCTTCTGAGCATGGTGGGACTTACCTCAAAGGTAAGGTCTTATCCTCACCAGTTATCGGGCGGCGAACAACAGCGTGTGAGCATTGCACGTGCTCTTGCCAACAGCCCGAAGCTTATCATTGCCGACGAGCCTACGGGAAACCTTGACAATGATACAGCGTGGGAAATTATGAATATTTTAGACTATATCAACAAACAGGGAACAACCGTTATGATGGTTACCCATTCCAGAAATATTGTTGATGAAATGCAAAAATGTGCTACTGCTATAGAAAACGGTATGGTAGTAAGTGACCAGCAGGGAGGATATGCTTATGTTTAGAAATTTTAAGTATTACATATCCCAGGCTGTAGGTGGAATGACAAAAAATAAGCTGATGGTATTTATCAGCTTATCAACCCTTACCTTTTGTCTGATGCTTTTGGGACTTGCTATAGTGCTGGGACTTAATCTGGGTTATGTATCAGACCAGCTTGAGGCTCAGTTTGAAATACGTGCCTTTGTAGATATTGAATATACTGAAGAACAGGCAAAAGCACTTGAAAAGGAAATCAAACAGCTTAGCGGGGTTAAAAACGCAGAATTTTCCGATAAAGAGGAGGAGCTTGAAATCGTCCGCGATATGTTTGATGATGAAAATGCCTTTGCAGGACTTGAAGAGGATAATCCTCTGCTATATGCCTATAAAATATCCCTTACCGATATAAAAATGGCATCAACCGTAGAAGAGGGGCTTAAACGCCTTGAAGGGATTGACAGCGTTTCTAACAGAACCGATATTTTAAACGGTATTACGACCTTTACGGGTGTGGCAGGCAATGTCAGCCTTATAGGCATGCTGATTTTTGCTGTTATTACTGTATTTATAATTACAAACACAATTAAAATGACAGTTGTGGCAAGGAAACGGGAGATAGAAATAATGCGGTCGGTAGGTGCTACCAATCGATTTATCAGAAGCCCGTTTATTATTGAAGGCGTTATCGTAGGCGTTTTAGGCGGACTTATATCCTTTATCCCGATATATTTCGGTTACGGTGCAGTAGTTAACTGGTGGTCGGGAATTTACGGAATTTTTGCTATTCTGCCCGTACAAAGCGTATCTACGGTCATAATCATTGTATCTGTGCTGGTGGGTGCGTTGATCGGTGCCATAGGAAGCACAAACTCGGTACGTAAATATTTAAAAGCGTAAGGAGGTAAATATATAAATGAAAAAGTTTATTGCGGCCTTCCTTGCGGCTATGCTGGTGTTTTCCGTAACCTTAGCAGACAGTCAGACACCGTCACAGAAGATGACGGAGATGAAAAAGAAAATTGCCGAAGCGGAAAAAGAACAGAAAAATGCTAAAGCGAAAAAACAAGAGCTTGACCGGCAGGTTGAGGCTCTTCAGGACGATATAGATGCAATGGACGAAATTATTGCACAAATTGACGGCGAAATTGATGAAGCACAGGATAAAATTGACGAAGCAACAGATAGTCTGGAAACCAAAAAGGAAAACTATAATGACCGTTTGCGTGCGTTGCAAAAACGTGGGTCTGTAAGCTATCTGGACGTGCTTTTTGGTGCTGACGATTTTTCCGATTTTCTGGTAAGACTTACGCTCATTGAAAATATAGTCTCTCACGACGAAAGAATTATGGACGAAATTTCAAAGCTGAGAGGCGAAATCGAAGAGCAAAAAGCGGCACTTGAGCAAAAAGCGGCTGAACAGCAGGAGGCTCAGGATTTGATTGTGTTACAGAGAAATCAGATTCAGGCGCTTGCCGATAAACAGGTAGCCTATATGGAAGAGCTTAAAAAGGACGAAGCAAAGTATAAGGCTGAATTTGAAAAGGCACAAAAGCAAATGGAAGAAGAAAATGCCAGAAATGCAGGAGCCAACGAGAGCCGCGATGCAAACGGTAACAAAATTATATATAATGCAAATTCGGCTACGAAAATGCAATGGCCGATACCGGCGGGAGGTTATATAAGCTGTTATTACGGTTATCGTACAGACCCTGCACCGAGCAATCATACGGGTATTGATATTGCACTGCCTACGGGCAATGCCATTGTAGCCGCTAACAGCGGAACAGTAACCCTGGTAGGGTATTCACCCAGCGGGTACGGTAATTATCTGGATATTAACCACGGCGACGGTAGTGCAACGCGGTATGCTCATTGCAGTAAAATTTATGTAAAAAAAGGACAGAAGGTAGTGCGTGGCGAAACCATTGCAGCGGTAGGAAGCACAGGCTGGTCAACAGGACCCCATCTTCATTTTGAAGTAATAATAAACGGCAAGCGAGTGAACCCTTTGCCTTATATCAGATAGTATGTCGCCGTATTTTTCGGCGGAATGGAGAAGAATATGACTGATTTATCACAATATAAAGAGCTGTGGGCATTTCTTATATCAATGCTTCCTATTGTAGAAATCAGAGGAGCGTTGCCTGTGGCACTTGCAAGTGGAGTGAACCCGGGCCTGGCGTTCCCGCTGACAATAATAGGAAATATGATTCCTGTGCCTTTCATTCTGCTTTTTATAAGACCTGTTTTTAATTATTTAAAGAAAATTGAATGGGTGCATGAGAAAATTGTTAAATTAGAGGAAAAGGCTATTTCAAAATCGGATAAAATCCAAAAATATAACGTAATCGGATTGATACTTTTTGTGGGAATACCTTTGCCCGGAACGGGAGCGTGGACGGGTGCCCTTATTGCGGCACTTCTCGATATGAGACTAAAAATTGCTATTCCGGCAATTTTTGCAGGAGTTATTCTGGCTTCTGTTATTGTAGGGGCAATAAGCCTCGGCGGTCTGTCCTTCCTTTCGTGGATGATAGGCTGATGATAAGGTAAATATAAGAATGAAAACTCCCTTCGCCAATGCGGCGAAGGGAGTTTTATAAAGCTTAAATATAAAATTACCTTGCTTCGCGTACCATTTCATTCTTTCGGAGCAAGCTGCGTTCAGCATAGCAAGACAGGTAACATCATCAACTAAATTTCCTTTTTTGATACCTTCATAAATTTTGTGCATGCAATCCTTGGTTTTTTCTCCAATGTTTTTAATTTCCTCCTTTTGTGCTAACATATAAAGCTTCTTCCTTAATGAAAAACTATGCAGTTAAGTTATACCAAATAATTTTCTGAATTAATATTGACTTTTAAGCAAAAAATATTGTATAATCGTCATAAAGAGGTGTAAGCATGGAAAATTTATTAAAATTTGAGGGATTATCTCCGTTTGATTTTTTTATGGTATATAACGAAAACGGCACCGGAGAGAAAAACATCAATGAGCAACACGCTCACGGCGAATGCGAAATTTATATAAATGTAACAGGCGATGTATCCTTTATGGTAGAGGAAAACATTTATAAAATTTCACCTGGGGATATTATAATTACCCGTCCGGGTGAAAGGCATCATTGCATTTATCACAGCAATAAGGTACATAAGCATTATTGGATGCTGTTCCGTACGGATAATAATGAAAAACTGTTTGATTTGTTTTTCAAAAGAAAACAGGGTGAAGGTAATCTTATAGCCTTGACGGAGGATAAAACCAAAGAGCTGTTTTCCGTCTGCAACAGACTGCTTAAATACGGTGAGACTGATGTTTTTGAAAAGTATCATGACTTTTTCACCCTTATATCTCTGATTTCCAAAGGGCGGTGCGATGAACACGCCAGAATAATGCTGCCTTTGGAGCTTTCCACGAGTCTGGAATATATTAAGAAAAATCTGAAAAACAAAATCTGCGTTTCAGGTTTGGCGAAGGTCGCCAATATGAGCGTCAGCACCTTTGAGAGAAAATTTAAAGAAAACATAGGAATGAGTCCGCGGGAATATATTACGCAAAGAAGACTGTCGCTGGCGGCGATGCTGTTGATGAAAGGCGATAGCGTAAGTTATGTCAGCGAAGAATGTGGATTTTCCGATTATTCCTATTTCATAATGATATTCAAAAAGAAATACGGTTTGACACCGCTGGAATTTAAAAAAGAAAGAACGAGCATAAAAAAAGGCCAATCCGCAACCTTTTAGGGGGGATTGGCTTGATTTTTTTAGTTTTCGCTGTAAATAACAATCAAATTACTGTGGAGCTGAAGGATTGATGCGGGAACCTGAGGAGTAATAGGACCGCTGAACGCCTTTTCAACTATTTCCTTTTTGTTTTGACCGTTAGCAATGAGAAGTACGGTTTTAGCCTGCATAATAGGTAACATACCCATTGTAATTGCTTTGGTGGGAACATCGTCTATAGACCGGAAGAATCTTGAGTTAGCTTCAATGGTTGAAGGGTCGAGAGAAACAGTATGTGTACCCTTTTCAAAGACATCATCGGGCTCGTTAAAACCGATATGACCGTCAAGACCGATACCTAAAAGCTGTAAATCAATACCGCCTAAATCTTCGATTAACTTATCGTAAGCCTTACATTCAGCATCCATATCCTCGGCAATACCGCTGGGAACGTGGGTTTCAGCAATGTTGATATGATTAAACAAATTAGTGTTCATAAAATATCTGTAGCTCTGGTCATTATCGGGTGTTAAACCTACATATTCATCTAAGTTAACAGATTTAATCTTTGAAAAATCCAATTCGCCTTTTTTGTAAAGCTCTATAAGATTTTTATATGTTCCGATAGGGGAAGAGCCTGTTGCAAGACCCAGTATAGAGTCAGGCTTTGATTTTACCTGTTCTGCAATAATTTTAGCTGCCTGAACGCTAAGCTCATCATAGTTTTCAACTTTAATAAATTTCATAATAGCACCATCCATTTTTAAAAATTTTTATAGAAATACCAGTCGTTAAGCGCTGATATGACCTTTTTCTTTAATTACCGAGATAATCATATCGGCATATTTTTCACATAATTCGATATTCTCACTCTCAACCATTACACGTATTACAGGCTCGGTTCCGCTTTGTCTTAAAAGAACTCTGCCTGCACCGTTAATAATGCCATCAACCTTTGATACCATTTCCTTTACATCAGAGTCATTAACAACCTCGTTTTTATCTTTAACTCTCACGTTCTTTACAAGCTGAGGATAAAGTACAACATTTTCACACATAGCAGATAAAGAGGATTTAAGCTCGCACATTTCTTCTGCAACCATAATTGCAGTTAAAATACCGTCGCCTGTGGTAGCATATTTTTTCAAGATTATATGACCTGACTGCTCGCCGCCTAAGCTGTAACCGTTATTCTGCATACATTCGTATACGAAACGGTCACCTACCTTAGTCTGAACACAGTTTATGCCGATGGAGCTGAGGCTCTTAAACAATCCGCTGTTGGACATTATGGTAGCAACAACCGTGTTGCTTTCAAGCATATTTCTTGATTTCAGACGCTTGCCGAGAATGTAAAGTATAGCATCTCCGTCAACAATATTTCCGTTTTCATCAACAGCTATACATCTGTCCGCATCACCGTCAAAGGCAAAGCCTACATCCAGATGATTTTCTTTGACCAGCTTACAGAGCTTTTCAATATGAGTTGAACCGCAGTTTTCATTTACATTCAATCCGTCAGGCTCGTCACCGATTACGGTCAGCTGTGCACCTAATGCGCTGAACACCTGTTTCGCAATCATCCAGGAAGCACCGTTAGCACAGTCTATACCGATTTTGAGGTTTTTATACGAATGAGATGCCAGGGAAATCAAATATCCGAGGTATCTGTTTCTACCCGATACATAATCATAAATACAACCTATTTTTTCTCTGCGGGCAAGAGGCAAATCGTCACCGCAAAGATTGAAATCCTTTAAATTACCGTCTATATATTTTTCAATCAGCAGGGTAGTCGCATCATCTAACTTCTCACCGTGACGGTTTATAATCTTAATTCCGTTATCATAAAACGGATTATGACTTGCAGTAATCATTATACCGCAATCAAAATCATCCTGACGGGTTACAAAAGATACGCTGGGGGTAGTGGTAACGTGAAGCATATAGGCATCGGCACCCGATGCGGTTATGCCTGCAGCAATAGAATATTCAAGCATATAGCTGGAACGTCTTGTATCTTTACCTATAACGATTTTAGGACGGTATCCGCTTTTTTTACAGCCTGATAATTCAGAGGAATAGTACCATCCCAGAAACTTGCCGATTTTATATGCCTGTTCGGAGGTGGGACCTACATTCGCCTCTCCTCTGAAACCGTCTGTACCAAAATATTTATTGGAGACACTTTCGGTTTTTTCGGGCAGCTTTATAGAAATCTTGTCACGCAGAAATTCATCTGCCGATATTCCAAACAAATCACAGAGTTGTAAAATTTTATCAATCTGAGGTAAAGCCTGGTCCATTTCCCATTTTGAAATTGACTGTCGCGATACATTGATTTTTTCTGCTAACTGTTCCTGTGACAAGGAATGAACAACTCTAAGATGTGATATTTTTTCTCCAATAGTCATTAAAACAACCTCATTTCAATTAATATGATATTATATGGAATTTTCATTCATAACTAGTTTATCAGAAATATGCAATTATATCAACCAACTTCTATTGGTTTTTTATTGCAACTTAAAGTTGCGAAAATGAATGTTTTTCAATAAAAATACCTATAGATTTTGCGTTATTGCTGAAAAAATGCAAAGTTGAATTGTCATATCTGCGATACAACTATAAAAGTGCTACCTTTATAATTGATTCTGATTTATTTTCACCAATAATACCGATAAGTATTCTTATAATCCAATATACAGATATTATACCATAAAAAATGATTTCCGTCAATAACTATATTGCGTTTATTTGTTTAAAAGCTTTTCGATTTCCGAGGTCAGCATTGGTATAAAGGAAAGCGAAAGAGTGACTATCCATTGAACGGGAGTAAGAGAGCACACCTTGAAAAGTCCCTGAAGGGGAGGAAGCACCATTACCGAAAATTGAAGTGCTGCGCAGAGGATAAGAGAAAAGACCATATATTTATTCTCAAAAAAACTGCTTTTGAAAACTGATTTTTCTTTACTGAGACAGTAGGCGTGAATTAGCTGTGAAAGGCTTAAAACACAGAAACACATAGCAGAGCCTACGGCAGTTGAAGCAAAGATATTTCTTCCGATGGTATAGGAGAGGAGAGCTAAAGTTCCTATCATAATACCTTCGGTTATTATGGTAAAGCCCAGCCCGTCTGAAAAAATACTGCCGCGACTGCGTTTCGGAGGAACCTGCATAGCATTTTCGGGAGTATTCTCCATACCGAGAGCAATAGCAGGGAAGGAATCGGTCACAAGATTAACCCACAGCAGCTGCAGGGGTAAAAGTGGCGAAGGAACGCCTGATAAAATAGCGGTAAATATTGCGAGAATTTCACCGATGTTGCTGGACAGCAGAAAATGTACAGCCTTCCTTATATTGTTATAAATACCTCTGCCTTCGGATATGGCGGCAACTACGGTTGCAAAATTATCATCAGTTAAAATCATATCGGCGGCGTTTTTTGCGACCTCGGTGCCGCCCTTACCCATAGCACAGCCGATGTCGGCACATTTAAGGGCGGGAGCATCGTTTACCCCGTCACCTGTCATTGCGACAATCTCGCCCCGTGCCTGTAATGCTTTTACAATACGCATTTTATGTTCGGGAGTTACACGGGCGAAAACACTGCAATTATCAATAATCTCTTTAAGCATATCGTCGCTTGTATTATCTAAATCCCTGCCGCAAAGAGTTCTGTCGCCGTCACGAAGTATTCCGAGCTCAGAGGCTATGGCTCTGGCGGTATCAGGATGGTCGCCCGTTATCATAACGGGACGGATTCCGCTTTTTCTGCATATATGTACGGCATTTTTTGCCTCGGGTCTTGGAGGGTCTATCATACCTATGAGACCTATAAATTCCAAATCTTTTTCGGGATTTTCAGGTAAAAAATTGCAGTCGCGGTAAGCAACGGCAAGCACTCGTAAGGCTTTTTTTGCCATTTTGGAAACAGTTTCGTTTATTTCAGCCTTCTTTTTCGGCGAAATCAGACATTTATCGAGAAGAACATCAGCACCGCCTTTGGAGATTATTCTGTAGCCGCCGCTGTGTCTGAAAACAACAGTCATCATTTTTCGTGAAGAATCAAAAGGTATTTCGCGAATTTTTTCAAGCTTAGGTACATTTTCTGCGGCATCAGAAATCGCTATTTCCGTAGCTCCGATGCCGTTACTGCACAAAGCAGCAGAGGTTAAGACAAAATCGCGGTCGCCCACAACCTCGGTTACGGTCATTTTATTTTGGGTAAGCGTGCCTGTTTTATCGCTGCATATTACCGTAGCACCGCCCAGAGTCTCAACAGCGGGAAGCTTACGTATTATAGCGTTTTTTCGTGCCATACGAGTCACACCGAGAGACAGCATAACCGTAACAATGGCAGGCAGACCTTCGGGGATAGCCGCCACAGCCAGGCTGACGGAGGTCATAAACATTTCAAAAGGCGGAAATTTTCTTAAAATCCCGATGAGAAACATTATTCCGCAAACTATAAGTACAGATTTTCCGAGAATTTTCCCTGTATTTGCAAGATTAATCTGCAACGGAGTGGGCGGCGTTTCGTTATCAGAAATAAGACGGGCTATTTTCCCCATCTGAGTATTATTCCCCGTAGCCGTTACTACGGCCTGCCCTCTTCCGCAGGTGACGGTTGTCCCTGACCAGACCATATTTTTCATATCTCCGATGGCGGAGCTTTCTGCCATAATTAAATCGGCAGATTTTGCCGAAGCAATGCTTTCTCCCGTCAGAGCAGATTCGTCACAGCAAAGCTCGGTGCTTTCCGTGAGTCTGCCGTCAGCTGAAATCATATCACCTGCTTCAAGGAGAATTATATCACCGCAAACCAGCTCTTCTGTGGGAATTTTAGTTTTCATTCCGCTTCGTATAACAGAAACAGACGGAGCAGACAGTTTTTTTAATGCCTCTAAGGATTTTTCAGCTTTGCGTTCCTGATAAACCCCCATACAGGCATTTAAAATCACTATGGTCAGTATCATAACGGGGTCAAAGAAATTTATATTACCCTCAAAAACTGATAAGACAAAGGAAACGGCGGCGGCCGCAAGTAAAATCAGTATCATATAATCGGAAAACTGATTGATGAATTTTTTGAAAAGCCCTTCTTTTTTTTCGCCTTCAATTCGGTTAGGACCAAATTCCTTTTGCCGGTAATGAACCTCGGCAGCACTTAAACCGTCAGGGGATGAGGTTAGCTTTGTCATAGCTTCTTTTGCAGAAATGTTATGCCACATAAATTTTCTCTCCTTGTTAGATTGTATTTATTTATTATATTCGGATAAGCTTTTAAGTATGACAAGCTTTAAGCTCTTTTTCATATTCTTTGATGGAGTGGTTAAAAGCGGAGTATTTCCCGAAAATACGCGGAGAGCCTATGTGCCTGCACTCTCCCGCGTGGAAATACCCGAAAGAAACGGGCGGAAGCTTAGTGACAAAATCATTGCCGTTTTCGATTCTGACCGCGGAGGAAATGAGTTTGTTGAAGCCGCAACGAAAAGCATAATTTCCTACACGGGGACAGCCGAATACAACCGTATGTACGTTAATATGGCGGTAACGGCATTTCAGCTCATAAGCACAAAGCATAGACAGTCCGCCGCCGAGAGAATGACCGCATACCAGAATATTTTTTATGTTTTCTGTGACGAAGCTTCGTATTCTGTCGGAAATTCCTTCGGAGATGTAGGCGGAAAGAAACCCGCGATGCACCTTTATATTACCGGGATTGCAAAAGGAAACGGGTGCTTTTATGAACTTAATATCCGATAAAATATCCTTGAAGGAATCTGTACCGCGAAAGGTTATCAGAAGGCTGTCACTGTGAATTCTTATATAATACTGTACTCCTGATTTTGGACAGTTAACGCTTATGAGCCGTTCGCTTCCGTCAAAGGGCTGAAAGCTGTCGTAAGATAAAGCGGAGTAATGCAGAAGCTTTTGTATATCGGTAAAATCATACATCTGTTTTCACACTCCTTTTCTGACAATTAATTTTATGAATGAAAAAAATATTTATGTTTTCTCTTGACAAAACTTTTGATTGAATATATAATAGTAATTAAGAAGCGTAAATATTTATCAGAAAAGGAGAAGGTTTTTATGTCAAACAAATATGCAGGTACACAGACAGAGAAGAATTTGGAAGCGGCTTTTGCCGGAGAATCACAGGCAAGAAATAAATACACATACTTTGCTTCAAAAGCTAAAAAAGAAGGCTTTGAACAGATAGCGGCATTATTCTTAAAGACAGCCGATAACGAAAAGGAACACGCAAAATTGTGGTTTAAGGAGCTGGAAGGTATCGGAGATACTGTCGAAAATCTGGTAGAAGCGGCAAACGGCGAGAACTATGAATGGACAGATATGTATGCAGGCTTTGCAGAAACCGCTGAAAAAGAGGGTTTTCACGACCTTGCAACAAAATTCCGTTTGGTAGCGGCTATAGAAAAACAGCATGAGGAACGCTACCGTGCATTACTGAAAAATGTAGAAACAGCACAGGTGTTTGAAAAAAGTGAGGTTAAGGTTTGGGAATGTCGCAACTGCGGTCATATCGTAGTAGGTCTTAAGGCTCCGCAAATTTGCCCCACCTGTGCAC
>JAZSKI010000046.1:0-5970 GCA_045534775.1 Clostridia bacterium
CCTATTTTACTTTTATCGCAAAGGAAATATTTTAATTTTGCGTTGTTAATCATCTTTTGTTTCAAGGCACATTCGTGCTCGTTGCTTTCTAAAATAGCACTTTCCGTTACCCCTTTACTGCTGAAAAACATTTTGCTTACGAAATAACTTTCTTCAATAACCTTTTCAGCTACTCCACCTACAAAGGATTGGTTCGGTCCTACCTGTCCGCCTACACCGATAACCTTTATATTTTCATTACCCGACAGCTCGTTTATCACACGGATAGAGTTGGTAATTACTGTTATATTGGTCATTTTTTTGATTTCCTTTGCCATATAGAAGGTAGTAGTCGAGGCATCAAGAAAAATTGTATCGCCGGGCAGGATATTTTTCACCGCGGCTTTTGCCAATTTTTCTTTGATTTCTGAATTTATATGTTTTCTGTTTTCAAGTGATATTTCATAGGTACTTTCCGATGTTGATACAGCTCCGCCGTGAGTTCTTGTAAGCATTTCCTGTTTTTCCAGCTTTTCCAGATCACGTCTTATAGTTTCCTCAGTTACGCCCAGCTTATCACTCAGCTTACTTACCCATACGGCACCATCGGTATCAAGCAGTTCGAGTATTCTTTTCTGTCTTTCAAGCGCAAACACTATATCGCCCCTATCACTTTTTGATTATTCTCACCTTGTCACCGTTTTTAAGTCCCGTAGAGTTTGCATCGTCTGTATCAATATGCATTTCTGTATTAAAATCGTCACGCACTCTTACCTGAACATCATAGAATTTTGTAGGTTTAATGCCTTCAACAACAACATCAACATAGTCGTTATCTTTAATATTGTTTTCATCGGCATATTCCGGGGTCAGATGTATATGACGGTTGGCAATTATAACGCCTTCCTTCAGGTATACAGAGCCTTTCGGACCTACAATAACCACACGTTCTGAGCCTTCCACCTTGCCCGAAGGACGAACCGGCGGGCTTACCTTCAGTATGAAGGTATCGGTTTTGGATATTTCTACCTGCGTATTAGCACGTACCGGACCAAGCACACGTACATTTTCTATGGATTTCAAGGAAGGACCTACTAAGGTTACAACCTCGTTTGACGCATATTCTCTACCCATTAGCACCTTTTTAACAGTAAGCTCATAGCCTTTACCGAATAAAATGTCCAGATGCTCTCTTGACAGGTGGATATGTCTTTGAGAAACGCCTACCTTAATGGTATTTTTATTTTCTTTTATCTCATTGATAGCCGCTTTTACAGCCGCTTCAATACTTTTCATATCATACATAATATCATAGCCTTTCTGACATTATCATCATACTGTCATATCAACAAATTTTACTATTTCATCATGGGGCGAAGGAATAACCTCACAGCCGTATATTTTACCTAAAGGCTCTGCAGCCTTGCAGCCGCTTTCTATCGCCGCTTTTACAGCTGAAACGCTACCGTCTATAATGTAGGTTACAAGTCGTCCGCCTAATCTTTTTTCGGTATGTACCACTCTTACATTGGATGCTTTAAGCATAGCATCAAGTCCTACTACGGATGCTACCAGACCTTCAATTTCAATTAATCCAAAGGCTGCGTGAGGCTGCCTTTGAGTCTCAACGCCAAGAAGAGTTTTCGGTAATTTTTTATTAAACTTATCCCTGTTAATATCCAGCAGATACGCCATTTTTTCCACGCCCTCGCCGGGGTTTGGTATTATGTGAGAAACTATATATTTACCGTGGCTTTTAGCATAATTTACACCTGCATCTACCGCCGCTCTGACCGCCGAAACCTCGCCCTCAATTTTCACCACCATTACAAGGGGTGCGGGTACGTCGGTTCTTATGGGACGGTTTCTGTCCATGGCAATTACAGACACATTAGCCGCTTTAGCCGCTGTATCTGCCACGCAAACAGCTGTTGTAAAGCTGTAAACCTCTATCATTCCCAAAGCTTTCATACTTACATTCCTTTCTGTTTTTTAAACACCTTTAAATCAAGGCTGTTTAAACTGTAATTTTACCGACAGGCTTATACTATATGCAAACCGTCTACCAAAACACAACGACGCTGTCTCGTAAAGGAATGAGCCGCTGTCAGAACTTCGCCTGTAGGACCTGCGATAGTAAAGGTTGTATAACCCTCACCGCCGGCACCGATACCTGCATAGGAAGGCGCATTTTTAACAAATATTGTTGTTTCAACGGCTTTTGCAAAGTTTGTAAGGTTGTCAATGTTCTTTGAGTGGATGTGTGCAGAGTGGCGATTGCCGTGCTCTGCTCTGCAAGCCTCTTTGATTGCTGTTTCTATGTTATCAACTCTTACAACAGCAAGGACAGGCATCATCATTTCTACCTGAACAAAGGGATGGTCTGCATCTGTTTCGCAAATTACAAGCTTAGCTTCAGCATCAATACCGATAGCTTTGAGGAACTTGCTTGCATCCTTACCTACCCAGTCCTTGTTAATGGAATATTTGCCGTTTTTGTTTACAAGAATTATATCCTTCAGCTTTTCAGCCTGGTCTTTATTTATGTGGTATGCACCGCTTTTTACCATATTGTAAATAAGCTCATCTGCAATGTTGGCAAAAGCAAAACATTCTTTTTCTGCAATACAAGGCAGGTTGTTATCAAAGCTTGCACCGTCTACTATATCCTTAGCGGCTTTTGCAATATCTGCTGTATCGTCAACGATAACAGGGGGGTTACCCGCACCTGCACCGATAGCCTTTTTACCGGAAGAAAGAAGGGCTTTAACAACGCCGGGACCGCCTGTTGCAACAAGCATTCTTACTATAGGAGAGTTCATCATCTCGTCAGAGCTTTCCTTTGTAGGATTCGCCACGGTTACAACCAGGTTTTCGGGTCCGCCGCATTCCTGAACTGCACGGTTTACCAAATCTACAGCATAGTTAGCTGTACGTTTTGCGTTGGGATGGGGATTAAATACTACTGCGTTACCGCCTGCTATCATACCCATTGAGTTACAAAGTACGGTTTCACTGGGGTTAGTGGAAGGAGTGATACTTCCTATAACACCGTAGGGTGCCATTTCAACCAGGGTCATACCACAGTCGCCCGTCATAACGCGAGGTGACAAATCTTCTGTACCGGGGGTTTTATTTGCAACAAGCTGGTGTTTTATTGTCTTATCCTTAACATTACCCATGCCGGTTTCTTCAACGCCGAGCTTAGCCATAATTTCAGCTTCTGCAAGAGTCAGCTCACGGATTTTGGAAATCATCTTTTCACGTTGAGCCACAGAGTAACCTCTGAACTGCTTATAAGCCTTATCAACTGCCGCAAGAGCATCTGTCATATTATCAAACACGCCAAGCTGTTTTCTTTCCACGTTTACCTTACCGCTCTGAATGTTAGTCATAACAGCCTGAACTATCTCTTTGATGTTTCTTTCATTTAATTCCATTTCATTCACCTCGTATTAATTACAATATAGTTGACCATAATTTTTTATCAGGGTTAGGTATTACGGATCTGTCAAGGAACATTCCCTTGTCTCCCGCCGCCGATTCAGCACGTTCAATCGCCGCTGTTACCGCCGCAACCTCGCCTGTTATCAGCATATAGGATTTACCGCACATACCACGTGCTATACGCAGTTCGATAAGCTGTACCTCAGCAGTTTTAGCCGCTACATCCGCCGCTACGATAATCGCCGCCGCAGAATAGGTCTCAAGAACGCCAAGGGCGTTGGGGTTTTCGACTGCGTTTGTTCCGTAAATGGCGGGGAAAATAGATTCCTCAGGATTGCCCAGTACAAAGCTGTCGATAAGCTCGGCACCGAATTGTACCGTTGCCGCATCTACCGCCGCCCGCACTGCCGACAGGTCGCCTTTTACGATAATTATGTATTTACCCGGACATACTACCTGTGCTTCAATGATGTCAATTTCCGAAGTCTTTATCATCAAATCAGCCGCTTTTATGCCCGTTGATACTGTTTTGTACTCTACCATTCCGATTGCTTTACTCATTTAGGCTTATCCTTCCTGATTTTTAATCAAAATATATCTGTCTGTTACCTCCATAACCTGACCGGCTATAGAAGAATGTGTGTTTATACTTAAACCCTCCGCAGCTTTACCGATAACCTGACCGCGTTTTACCGTGTCACCTTTTTTAACAACCGCTTTTGACGGTGCTCCGATATGACCTGCGAGAGATATTTTTACAGTTTTAGGATTGAGCTTCTCCTCGTGTAAGGGTGCCATCACATCGTATTTACTCAAACCGAGTCTTGAAACAAGGCGTTTCATCGGTATCTTGCGATAGTCACGTTTAGGCGATACCTCGTCTCCT
This sequence comes from Clostridia bacterium, assembly GCA_045534775.1. Classification (GTDB taxonomy): domain Bacteria; phylum Bacillota; class Clostridia; order RUG12999; family RUG12999; genus JAZOTK01. The sequence goes on from JAZSKI010000046.1 coordinate 4,313, forward strand.
TTAATATCTGTAGGAATCGGTATTCCCTTTTTTCTAAGCTCGTTTTTAAACGTCGCCATAAGGGTTTTGGGTGACAGGTTCTGACCGCAGGAATACATTTCACATACTCCGCAACCCGAACAGAACATGGTTCCCACATACGCCTTTATGTCACCGAAATCTCCGCTGGTGGCCGCTCTCATAAATTCATGAGGCTCTATAGGGTGTCCCAACAGGTTTCTCGGGCACAAATCCGTACACATTCTGCATTGACAGCAAGCACTCATGGCACGTTTCATATCTATGGTAATTTTACTTGTTCTCTTGCTTATAATATAATGATTTTTCGGCATTACGAGGATTGCGTTAGTGGTTTTTCCCACCACGTCCGATGCGGTTGTCAAAACTCCCGTCATGGGACCGCCGCTTATAATATCATATTCCTCTACCGTTGTTCCTCCCGCTTCCTTTATCAGGTCGGCAAATTTCATACCGATAGGAGCCTTTATCGTAATGGGATTATTTACTTCACCCGTTACGGTTACATATTTTTCAGTTACAGGCATATTGTTTGTGATGGCGTTATAGGCGTTGTAGACCGTTTCTACATTCATTACCGTTACGCCTGCTGAAATGGGAATATTCCCCGGTTCTATTCTTCTGCCTGTAGTTTCGTAAATTGCAATAAGTTCATCGCCGGCAGGATATACCTCCGGCAAAAATCCAATTCTGATTTTCCCGAAAAATTCGAGATTTTCGTTTATTGCCGCCACAGCTTCGGTATAATGCTTTTTAATGGCAATTACCACCTCTTTAGCACCTACCGCCTCGGCAATGGTGTCAAGGGTACTGAGGATTTCGTAAGCATATTTCCCCATTACCTGTCTGTGAACTCTCAGCAGCGGTTCACATTCCGCACAGTTGAGAAGAAGGATGTCTGCTCGCTTATCCAGCTTTGCATACGTAGGAAAACCCGCACCGCCGGCACCTGCTATTCCATTTTGTTTTAATATATCAACAAGTACGTCAAGTGTCATTTTAGCCTTCCTTTCCGCAATCAGAATTTATCAAACTGCGCCCCGTCATCAATTATACCGACTATAGCCGCGTCAACCGGTGAATTATCCATGTTGCAACCTATTCTCGCCGCACTACCGAGAGCAACGAGAACAATCTCACCTATGCCGGCACCTATATTGTCAACCGCAACCAGCTTTTTGTTTTTGCTTTCTGCGTCACAGGGCTGAACTATCATAAATTTACAACCTGTTAATTTTTCATTTTTGCGTGTTGAAACAACACTGCCAACAACCTTGCATATAGTCATAGCTTTTCTCCATTCTGCCGCCAAAGCGGCATTTATGAGTCGGCGGCTGACCGCCGACCCTTATTAAACACCTGAATTACCCGCCTATTATTTTATAATAGGTAAAATTTTCTCAACATCTGTGTGAGGTCTGGGTATTACGTGTGTAGCGATAAGCTCGCCGAGTCTTGAAGCGGAAGAACTACCTGCTTCTACTGCTGCTTTAACCGCACCTACGTCACCTCTTACCATAACACTTACAAGACCTGAACCAATCTTTTCTGTTCCGATAAGAACTACGTTTGCTGCCTTGAGCATTGCATCTGCAGCCTCAACTGCTGCTACAAGACCTCTTGTTTCAATCATACCTAAT
>JAZSKI010000018.1:0-9566 GCA_045534775.1 Clostridia bacterium
AAACCATATTATTGGGACCCTGCAACAGTTGCAGGAATTATTGACAACAGACAATACACAGGATGTACTGTGAACTTTAAGACAACAACTGTAAGCTACAAGGTACATAAGGTTATCCATAAATCCGAAAATGAGCAACAAATTATCCCTAACACACAAGATGCAATAATAACTGAAGATTTATGGCTCAGAGTTCAGGAGCTTCGTCAGCATAAAAGAAGACCAACATCAACGGGCAGAACAAGTCTGTTTTCGGGATTGGTATATTGCCCTGATTGCGGAGCAAAATTACATTTCGCTGCTGCTAAAAGCATGACACGACAGCAAGAGCATTTCAGGTGTTCAAATTACAAAAGCGGACGGGGCGAGTGTCAAATACATTTCATAAGAGATGTTGTTCTTGAAAGAATTGTTTTCGAGGCAATAAGTAACTTGGCTGATTTCGTAAGATGCTATGAACCGGTGTTTCTGTACCTTATGGCAACAAAAAATCAGACCGTAAGAAAAACCGAACTCCAAAAACTTAAAACAAAAGTTGAAAGTGGAAAGAGAAGAATATCCGAACTCGATTTGATTATATCCCGAATTTACGAAGATAATATCTTGGGCAAATTAAGCGATGACAGATATTCCCGTATGGCTTCTATGTACGAAAATGAACAAAGAGAGCTTATTGAAACAATATCCAAAAGTGAACGGGAATTGGAAAAGGCAGAGCAACAGAATATTGATATGCGGCTTCTGCTAAAAACTTTGAGAGAGCTAACCGATTTCAGAGAGCTTACACCTACAATAGTTAATTCTCTGATACAAAGAATAGAAGTTCACAACAACGACAAATACGACGGTCATTGTCATGTGAAGGTTGATATTTATTTTACTGCCGTTGGAATGATTGATATTCCTGATGAAAAAGAAATATTGGATATAATAAATAAAATCCAAGAAAATCCGCAGATGTATAAGGTCGGATAACAAGGAAAATGGAGTAGTTCCTTGATTTTGGAACTACTCCATAAAAAACTTCCTTATGTGGCTGTCGCTAAATTCACACGCCTCTTTTTATCCTAAATAGAAATCCATAGCAAGCATAAGGCAAAAGCCTATGAGAAGGGAATAGGTTGCACCTCGCTCACAGCCGTGAGCGTGGGTTTCGGGTATCATTTCATCACTTATGACATAAAGCATTGTACCGCCTGCGAAGGCGAGGGCAAAGGGTAAAATTGCGCTTGATATATTTACAGCAAAGAACCCTAAAAAAGTACCAAAAACTTCAACCACACCTGTCATGGTGGCGGCTGCAAAGGTGCGAGAGCGGCTCATTCCCGCCGCCAGCATGGGGGCTATTATCACCATGCCTTCGGGGATATTCTGCAAAGCTATACCTCCCGCAATGGTTAAAGCCTCGGCGGTATTTCCTGTTCCGAATCCTACGCCGGCGGCAATGCCTTCGGGCAGATTGTGTATAGCTATCGCCGTCACGAAAAGCAGAACACGGTTTAATTTCTCGCCTCGTTCGGGATGGACTTCAATATCCACTCCCGACAGCTTATGAAGATGGGGCACAAGCTTATCAAATAAATTAAGAATAAATGCACCGCAAAAAACGCCCAATATGGTAATCAGCAAATTATTACCGTACTCCAAAGACGGCATTACAAGGCCAAAAACCGCCGCACAGAGCATTACTCCTGCCGCAAAGGAAAGAATAATATCGCTGAACTTATGGGAAATGCTTTTAAAACAGAACCCGATGGCAGAACCTGCAACCGTAGCGCCGCCGACACCGAGAGCTGTTAACAGCACAATATTCATACAATCACCATCCTATATTATCTGGTTATAGTTATTGTATCATAACTGATTGAATTTTGCAAGGGCTTTATATGAAATTTTTAATAAAGGTCAGTCTGTGTTCGGGGCAGGGACCGTAATTTTTTATGGCTTCAATATGCTCACGTGTACCGTAGCCCTTGTGTTTTGAAAACCCGTACACAGGATATTTTTCGTCTAACTCTTCCATATATCGGTCACGGCTCACCTTTGCAAGAATTGAAGCCGCCGCAATGGAAGCACTTGTAGCATCGCCGCCTATAACACAGCGGTGAGGGATAGTCATACCTGTAATTGCATCCCCGTCAATCAGGACATAAGCAGGGGAGATTTTAAGTGCCGCTACGGATTTATTCATACTCATATAGGTTGCGTTGCGTATATTCATTTCATCTATTTCCTTGTGGTCAGCGGTAGTAACGGCATAGGCGAGAGCCTTTTCCCTTATTTCATCAAAAAGCTCATCACGCCTTTTTACCGATAACTTCTTTGAATCGTTAAGCCCTTCTATTACCGCGTTTTCGGGCAAAATAACCGCCGCCGTATAAACGCTTCCCGCCAGAGGGCCACGACCTGCCTCATCAACTCCGCAGACAGGAGTTGCGCCGATCGCACGGTCAAACTCCACCATTTTGAGGACCCTCTCAAATTCCTCCAACCGTTTGACAGCAGAGGAAGGAACAGCCTTCCCTGCCGCGGCAAGCTCGCCGCATCTTTTTATAAGATTTTCAACAGAAAGAGCCTTAAGCTCCTGTACAAGAGTCATAAAATCACATTCCTTCTAAAATAATATACCATGATTATACCATAATACAACTACAGATGCAATAGCTTTGAACAGGATTTATTATAATGGCAGGAGAAAGCTGCCCGAAATAAAGCATTTGCCAAAGGTAAATATTTTTTTGCCGGAAGATAAGAATGGTTTAGATGCCAGTGTTTTTAGCTAAATTTTGCCCGATCTTGCAAAGCGAAATAATTGCTCCGCAATAGCTAAATAACTTCTTTGTAGTAGCTAAATTAAATTCGCCAAAAGCGTGCAAAGCACATTTAGCTGCCACGGGCAATTTAGCTGAGCTTGCTCAATTTAGCTCGCCGTCAGGCGAAGTTAGCTGAAAAAAAGACAGATTTCTTTGCCAAAATCTGTCTTTTTTTATGGCGCGCTGTAAGGGATTCGAACCCCTGACCTACTGGTTCGTAGCCAGTCACTCTATCCAGCTGAGCTAACAGCGCATTTATTCATAACATATTAATTATATCAGTTTTCTGCGCGAATTGCAAGGGAAATTTTTATAATTTTAAATTTTTATTGCTTTTAAACAAAAGACAACAGGTTTTTGATATAATTTTTATGGGATATAGCAACTATTCACTGCCTTTTCTGTATTTGGCGGGGGTTATGCCTTTTATAAGCTTGAAGGTTTTTATAAAATAACTTAAATCGTTGAACCCTGATGAGAAAGCAATATCCGTTACGCTGAGGTCGGTGTTGAGCAGCATTTTCGATGCCTTTTCAATCCTGTAGGTATTCAGATATTCAATAGGCGTCTGCCTTGTCATATTGCGGAAAAATGAGCAAAAATATTTTGATGACATCTCCGCCACCTGTGCCATATCGTCCAGAGAAATTTGTTTATCAAAATTACTTCTTATATAGGACAGAACCTTTTTCAGCTTGGGAACGGTCTTATCGGCAGTTACGCTGCTGTCGCCGGAAAGGTCGTATATATGCCCGTCAATAATTATACCAAACAGTGTGAACAGCGAGCCGACAACCTTGAATTTATAGCCTGATGACTTATTTTTCATAATCTCAAAAACCTCACCGACTGCTTTGTGAAATTCCGGCGAAGCAGCAGGAATAAACTCACGAACGTGATATTCGTTGTTCATAAGCCCTTCAAAAAAGTAATAACTCATATTGTGTGCCACGTCAAAGAGGCTGATGTCAAAAACGAGACATTCGTAAATACAATTTTCGGGAATGGCGCTGTGGACGGTTTCAGGATTTACAAAGACTATATCGCCGGGTTGAGCTATATATGAACGGTTATTAAGGCGTATGTTTAAATTGCCGTCAATTACGCGGATAATCTCTATATCACCGTGCCAATGAGAGGACATTTCATATCGTATATGCCCCTTATCTATAATATGTACTTCTATGGGGAAATCCGACGTTCCTCGCTGTTTCAGTTCGTTATAACTCATAAGCTCCTCCAAATCTGAATATTATCATACTTTTTTATATTATAACACAAGTAATATATAAAATTCAAGTATATAATTATATTTGTAGAGAAATATATAAAATTCGGCGGCAAAAAGGTATATTTATGTACATAGTGCTGAATTTGTTTAATAATTTTAAGGAGGAAAAAATTATGGCAAACAAATCTTTAATCGGCGGATATCCTGTTATCGGCATTCGCCCTGCTATTGACGGCAGACAAGGTCCTATGCAGCTTCGTAACAGCTTAGAGGACAAAACAATGGCGTTAGCTAATGCGGCTAAAAAATTATTTGAGGAAAATCTTTGCTATTCTGACGGTACTCCCGTTAAGGTAGTTGTTGCAGACAAATCAATAGGTCGTGTTCCCGAAGCGGCGGCTTGTGCTGAAAAATTCCGCAAGGAGGGCGTTGATATTACATTGACAGTTGCTCCCTGCTGGTGCTACGGCTCCGAAACAATGGATATGGATCCTATGACAATTAAAGGTGTATGGGGCTTCAACGGTACAGAAAGACCCGGCGCGGTTTATCTTGCTGCTGTTCTTGCAGGTCACGCTCAGAAGGGACTTCCTGCTTTTGGTATCTACGGTCATGAGGTTCAGGACCGCGAGGATATAGAAAAAATCCCCGAAGATGTTAAAGAAAAGCTTCTCAGATTCGGTCGCGCTGCTGTTGCTGCTGCAACAATGCGTGGCAAATCATACCTGCAGATTGGTTCCCAGTGTATGGGTATCGCAGGCTCTATCATTGACCAGGATTTCATAGAAAGCTATCTCGGTATGCGTGTTGAATCCATTGACGAGGTTGAAATCTTAAGAAGAATGGAAGAAGGCATCTACAACAAGGAAGAGTATGAAAAGGCTCTTGCTTGGACGAAAGAACACTGCAAAGAGGGTAGAGATGACAACCCTGAATCTATTGAATTCCTTGGCGAACAGCGCCGCATCAAATTTACTGATGAAGAAAAAGAAAAACAGTGGGAATTCACAATCAAAATGTATATCATCATCAAAGACCTTATTATGGGTAATGCTAATTTGCCCGATGGTTTTGGTGAAGAAACTGTAGGTCATAACGCTATTGCGGCGGGCTTCCAGGGTCAGAGACAGTGGACCGACCATTGGCCGAACTGCGACTATCCCGAAGCTATTTTGAACTCTTCCTTCGACTTTGAAGGCAAAAAAGAGCCTATCATCTTAGCTACTGAAAATGACGTATTAAACGGTCTCGGCATGCTCTTTGGTAAGCTTCTTACAAACCGTGCTCAGATTTTTGCCGATGTTCGTACCTTCTGGTCACCTGAAGCTACAAAACGTGTTACAGGCTATGATTTTGAAGGCAAAGCTAAGGAAAACGGCGGTATCATCCACCTTATCAACTCCGGCGCCGCATGTCTTGATGCCTGTGGCGAATGTACAGATGAAAACGGTAACGCTATTATGAAAAAATGGTGGGAAGTTACCGATGAAGATATTAAGAAGATGACTGACGCTACAGTATGGTGTGAAGCAGGCTTTGATAATTTCCGCGGAGGCGGTTTCTCATCCAGTTATACAACAAGAGCTGAAATGCCTGTTACTATGACACGTCTTAACCTGGTTAAGGGCTTAGGTCCTGTGCTTCAGATTGCTGAAGGCTGGACAGTTAAACTTCCCGATGAGGTTTCAGATGTTCTTATGGAACGTACTAACCCCACATGGCCTTGTACATGGTTCGCTCCCCGCTGTGACGGAAAAGAAGGCAGTCCCTTCAAAACCGCTTATGACGTAATGAACAACTGGGGTGCTAACCACGGTGCTATCAGCTACGGACACATAGGTGCAGACCTTATTACTCTTTGCTCAATCCTCAGAATTCCCGTATGTATGCACAACGTACCTGAAGATAAGATTTTCAGACCTGCTGCTTGGAATGCCTTTGGTATGGATAAGGAAGGTCAGGACTACAGAGCTTGCGCAGCTTACGGTCCTATGTACAAAAACTACAGATAATACATAACATAGAAAAAGGGTCTCTGCTTGATGCGGAGACCCTTTTTGAATATTTGAAGTCACAGTCGTTGACTGTTATAAAAACAATCTGATTTCGCCTTTGCGGCTTTGTATCTATATATTCCCATATTTTTATAATCCTTTTCACCACGGATAATGTGGTCGTGTAAGCCCTCTCCTGCTGCAATATTGCCTGAATACATTTTTTGTTATGAATGCAGGCGGTAGCAAAAGATGCTTACGGCGTTGAATAAGCATATCCTTTTAACCTTGTCGGTTTTCGTTTTGGCAAATCCGCTATTGCACATCATATAAATTATATACGGAGACGTAAAGAAATATATTTTCTTACATTACCTGGTTCCCCGAAAGATAGAGAGCCAGATACAGTATCATCATCAGGATAGAGGCTGAGAGTATGATGATGCGGGAAAAGGTATTTTTAATCGCCTTGGCGGTGAAAATTTCCAAAGGAAAGAGAGCTGAAAGATACCGCCCCCCGGATAGGAGCCAGGATGCCGAAAAGGTGACGAAAATATAGGCTAAGCTAAATAAAATATAGCCGGTATTTTCGTTCTTTTTCAGGGCGACAAGCATCAGCAGAACCGATATGAAAAACAGTATGACCTGCGGTAACATTATCGGCAGAGTCAGTTCACTTCTGCTTAAAATATATGACATATAATTTGCTATGTTTCTGCCGAAAAAGCTAAACTCCTGATACCAGATTTCTCTTTGATAATGAGAGAAAGCGAAAAAATTTCCCAAAACAATTCTGTTTATCAAAAGATATGTAAAAAATCCCAAACCGGGCGCGGCGGAGAGAAATAACTTTTTCTTGTCATTCCTGAAAAGCTCGTAAAACAGCGGTATAAAAAGAATAATACCGTAAACTCTTGTAAGTGCCGCTAAAAAGGCGAAAATTGCAGATGTGACAAATCGGTTTTTGCGCAAAGCTATAAAAAACAAAAGCATAAGCATTACAAACAGGCTTTCTGTGTATACTCCCGAAAAGAAAAATGAAAAAGGAGAAAGCCCGAAAAGGAGGAGAACATAAACGCTGTCCTTTTTATTCATATCAAACCGGCATAGACGGTACAAAAGAAAAAGTGCCGCAGAAAAACACAGATTTGATACTAAAAATCCCGATATAAAGCTATTATCGAAAAATATGTTAAACAGGGTAATTATCAGCGGATACAGAGGATAAAACACAATAAATTCCACGCCTGTTCCTGCGGAAACATAACTATTTTCAGCAAGGAACATATAATGATGCCCGTCCCATGCCGCAAAGGAGGTGAAGGGCGTTTTGGTTGCGAGCAGCAAAAGGGTAATTATGCACCCGCGGAGAGCGAGAATTGCGGCGGTGGGGATTGCCGCTTCCTTAAAGGTTATTTTTTCGGGGGAAACCGTATCCTGCGAATATAGCCCGGCAAAGGCAAGGACTGCCGCCCAAATTGCGGCGGCGGAAAAGAGGATTACAGCAATAATTTCTGTCAAAAGTATCATAATTTCACCTGCCTTATTCTGAAGAACATACCTGCTGCAGTTCCGGACTGCGGCGGGGTAAACCCATATTTATTCTATCACATTTTTGCGGTAAAGTAAAGATGTGAATAAAATTTTTTTCAAGGGGTCTCAAAAAAATAGCAAAAATTCTCAGAATAGCCGTAAAATACCCATTGACGGGGCGGCTTTCGTCAATGTATAATATAGTGGCAGACGAGGAAAAAGTTTGAGTTTTTAATTTTGTTCCTGATTGCAGAAAAACAGCATAAACAGACGACCTTTGCCACATCGTGAAAATTTAGGATATATGTATATATTTTGCATACAATTTTGTGCATATTGCTGATAGAAAGAATATGAAAAATATGATATAATTAATATGTATAAGTGTATACGGTATCGGCTTATTAAAAGGTATGGAATAGAGAGGGACGACATGAAACAAGAAAACAGTATGTATAAGAATGCAGAAATAGAAGAAAATACAAATTCGATAGAGGTGGATATAGTCGAGATAGTGTGGTATTTGCTGTCAAGATGGTATATGCTCATTATATCGGCGGTAGTGGCTATGGGCTTGGTGCTTGGCGCGGATTTGCTTTTTGTAGCACCCAAATATCAGTCAAGCGTTACCTTCAATGTTGAGAATACCCGTGAAACCTCCAAGGTAGAGGGTGTAACCTCCAGTGATATTGTTGCTGCAGAATCCTTGGCGGAAACCTATAAAGTTATTTTGAGCTCCAATTCCGTGCGTGAAAGGGTTGTAGAATCCCTTGCGGCTATTAATGTTGCAATTACGGAAAATCAGCTTAGCAATGCGGTTGCGATATCGGAAATATCCAACACACAGATTCTGAGAGTGGATGTTACCCATAAGGATGAGGAAATGGCATATACAATAGCCAAGACTTATGAAAAGGTTGTAACGAATATGATAATACATCTTACCAACTGGGGCAATGCCTATGTTATTGATAGTGCAAGAATGCCGAAAAAACCGTCATCACCCAGAGTTGAGAGGGATGCTGTCATAGGCTTTATGGCAGGTATGGCACTTTGTGTATTGATTTTGCTGATTATTAGATTTTCAGACCGCAGAATTTTTGTGGCAGAGGATATTGAGAATGCGTTAAACGTAACGGTAATAGGTCAGATTCCCAAAGGCATCGTAACCGAAGGGGAAGAGGGAGTATACCGTGCGGAAGGGAAGAGGGGTATGAAAAATGGAAAAAAATAAACGAATTCATGATGCCGAAATCAGCAGAAAGTTCCTCTTAACCAAGCATACGGCGTTTGCCGTAAAGGAAGCATATCTTAAGCTCAGAACCAATCTGACCTTTTGTATGTGCAAGGATAAACCGAGTCCTTGCAAATCCTTTGTGATAACCAGCGCCAACCAGGCGGAGGGCAAAAGCGTAGCGACAGCCAATGTGGCTATAAGCTTTGCAATGCTTGGTAAAAAAACGCTGATTGTAGACTGTGACATGAGAAAGCCTATGCAGAAAAAAATCTGGAAAGCAGAGATTGAAATCGGAATAGCAGAGCATCTGGCAAATATGGGCGAATGTGAAATCTGCGCAGTGGAAGGAGACCTTCCCCTGTATATTTGCTGTTGTAACGGAATTCCGTCGAATCCCACAGAGCTGCTCAGCTCAGAGAGTATGAAAAAGCTGATTGAACGGCTGTATGACGAATATGATTATATTTTTATAGATACACCGCCTATAAATACGGTGGTTGACGCTCAGATTCTGGCGCCGCTGGTTGATGGGGTGGTAATTATAGGCAAATCGGGTTATACAACGCGTGATGAGCTACAGATGGAGGTAAGCCTGATTGAACGCTCCGGCGGAAATCTGTGCGGCGTGGTTTTGAATCAGATGGACACTAAAACTATGCAGGGTCACGGTAAGTACAAAAGTAAATACGGCTACAAGTATGGCTACAAATATGGTTACAAATACGGCTACAAGCGCGGCTACGGATACGGTTACGACC
>JAZSKI010000007.1:0-20075 GCA_045534775.1 Clostridia bacterium
GATTATAAAAAACTTCCAAATGAAGTTGGGGGAAAAGAAACCGCAAACCCTGAAACTGTCACACAAAAAGTGAAAGAACTTTTAAAATCTTATAATCAAAGATGCGAGCATATTTTGGAAGAAATAATAGATTTCCATTATCGGTTTGAAGCATTGCACCCGTTTCAAGATGGCAACGGTCGTGTGGGCAGACTGATAATGTTTAAGGAATGTCTTAAAAATAATATTGTACCGTTTATAATTGATGATAGTCTTAAAATGTTCTATTACAGAGGTCTCTCCGAATGGAATAATGAAAAAGGATATTTGATTGATACCTGCTTATCGGCACAGGATAAGTTTAAAAAATATTTGGAATATTTTAAGGTACCATATGTTGAGTAGCAATCAGACTAAATCGTGTATTTTGCAAAGTATATGTTGAGTAGTGGGATATTAAGAGAGTCTTAACTTCTCCGCCATGAAAACGGGATAGAAATCTCATACGAGATTTATGATATACCTTATAAGGTGCGATATGTGCTAACGCACGCGATATGTTGCCTTCGGCAACGAGATTTATATCATATCGCAACCGAATGAAATGAGGTTATATCGAATTTGCAAAGTAAATATATCGTACGAGTGCGAGCAAGTATATCGCTAAAAATGATGCTGACAGTAAAATCATATCGTTCTTACACCAAAAAGCAAGTCTTTTTTAGAATGGCTTGCTTTTTGTTTGTCTTATAATTTATGGCAAGTGTTCGTTTTGTTTTGCTTCCATCGTGCAGCAGGGGGTAATCAGGGATTTAATCCAAAAAACACAAAATTTAAAACCGTGTACGATTTTTTTTATTGACTTTTACTACCGTGCAGTATATAATTATTATAGTAGGCAAACTAATCACAACCTATGTTGTGTAATTAAAATTCAGCAAAGGAGCGAAGATATGAAAATGAAAAATGTACTTATGTTGTTAATGGCGTTGATTTTGGGAATGTCAGTTGTGCCCGCGTATGCACAAGGCGGGCAGACTGATATTTATCTGTCACCAAACGGTGATGACAGCGGAAACGGCAGTATTGATGCCCCCTTTAAGACCCTTGAAAGGGCTCAGGAGGAGGCAAGAAAATTAGCCGATACCGCAAGCGGGGATATTGTTATCAATTTGAAGGGCGGCGATTATTATCTTGAAAAGCCGTTTTTAATGGACGAAAGGGATTCGGGTAAAAACGGTAATAAAATAATATGGAAATCAGCCGAAGGTGAAAAGGCTGTTATTTCAGGTGGCCGCCGTGTAAGCGGCTGGACTCAGCACAACGGAAATATCTGGAAGCTGAGCGTTCCCGAAGAATTTAAGGGCAGATACATAAGCAATCTGTATATTAACGATAAGGTTGCTACTATGGCAAGAATTGAAGAACAACATTTCCACGGTGTAATGTCAGACGGTGTAACCTCTGACGGCGAGGATACCTGGCAGGTGGAATTTGAGGCAGATGACCTTCCCTATAATGCTGATTATACAGACATTTTCCTTAAATGGAGATGGAACTGGAGATATTACATATACAAATCTCAGGAAGTGGAAAAAAACGATAAGGGCAACCTGGTTGTAAAGCTTGAAAAAGACCTGGCAAAGGAAATGGCAAAGGCTCATAATATGACCGAGGCTTATTTCACGGTGTCCAACGCTTATGACTTTATAGACCGTCCCGGAGAGTTTTACTACGACAAAGAGGCGGGTGAAATTTTCTATTATAAGCATAGTGAAGAGGATTTAACCACCGCCGAGACTATTTTACCTTATCTGGAATATTTATGGAGAATGGAAGGCAGTCTTTCAACTACGCCCATTGAAAACGTAGAAATCCGTGACCTTACCTTCTCACATTCTATGTGTCAGAGAAACTATACTCACAATTCTTACATAAGACAGTCCTGCATCAGCGAATATGACAGTGCTTCTCCCGAATTTGCGGCAGAGGTTCCGTGGAGATACTTAAACCGCGGCGCCGTTGAGATGTTCAACGTTACAAATTCCGTAGTCGAGGGTAATGAATTTTGTTATCTGGATAATATAGGTATTGCACTTTATACAGGTGTTGAGGATGTTGCGGTACGGAAAAATGTTTTCTATGATATATCTGATGTTGCCATTGCCGTAGGTCACCAGCCTGAAGGTTTTGAAGTAGAAGAAGAAAAGGAAACAGGTATGACAAAAATATCTGTTCGCAAACCTATCGTAACGGGTGAAGGCTATAAGCAAATAAATCTGGGAAACCGCTACAGTATTTCTCTGATAGAAATACCCATTGATAAAAATTCCCAATCACTCCTTGAGGTCTGGGGTTCAAATTCAGAGGATTTTAAAGATTATAAGGTTCTTGCAAAGCAGAGCAAAAGGGCAAGCGAGATGGCAGAAGGCGGAGCAACCCAATATGATGCTTTAATAACTGATAAGAATAAATATCAATACCTGAGAGTAGTGGATAAGAGCGGCCCGATAACCTGCGGAAATTTTAAAGTATTCTCCGAGGATTTGGGTGGTGCCGAAAATGAAAAGCTCTGTGAAGACATAGAAATTTCTCAAAACTATATGACAAGGACCTCGAGAGAGTTCTGGTCTTCAACAGTAATTCACGTATTTGATGCAAGAAACGTAAGCATTACTCATAACGAAATTAACGGCTGTCCCTATACAGCCATAAGTCTCGGTTGGATGTGGAACGACAGATACGATTTGCCCGGTCATAAAATCAACTATAACAGAATTATCAACACCAACCAGCGATTGCACGATGGTGCGGGTATCTATGTTTTAGGCTCACACTCCGAATCCGAAATGGTAGGCAACTACATTACAGGCTGTGTCAATGCTATGGGTGGTATATATCCTGATAACGGTTCAACTCATTGGGTAATAAGCGAGAATATTGTTGAAAATGTTAACGTAAGCTTCCATCCGTGGTCAGCAGACCAGGACTCCCTGACTTTCAAAAACAACTATACTACAGCACCTTATTATGTAGTAGGTGCAACAAACACAACTATGGAAAATACCGAGTTGTTTGTTCGTAACAATATGCCTGCTCACATCAAGGAGAAAGCAGATTTGGCAGGTTTGGGAGATGCCTATGACGAGCTTCATAATAAGGTTCCTGAAGGCGATGTTCCTTCTTATATGGCTGTTTTGAAGAACGGTCAGCCTGATAAAAATACCTATACTCAGTATTTTATGAATAGCAGCGGGTTCTATCTCCAGGCTGCTGTTTCAGAAGCTGAGCACGAACTTAAGACAGCAAAAACATCTAATTTGATAAACGAAACCAATATAGATATATATAATGCTTTTGAAGATGAGCTCATAACAGCTAAAGAGGTTCTTAACTCTTCTGAATTTGACAGGGATTTATATTATGATACTCTTAACAATCTTAAAGCTAAGACTGAAGAATTTTCTTTAAGCGGAATATTTAACAAGGAAAATTATAAGACTGCAACACAGTATTATGGAATAGCTGTTGAAGGAGAAGAAGAGGAAGTTTCTGTAATAAGCGCCGATGCTCCCATAAATCTTGATTTGTTCATAGACGATTATGATAACCTTCGTATCGGTGACGGTTCAAATACCTTCCGTACACGCGATAAGCAAGAGATGTTTATCGGTCGTACCAACGGTACTGTATCTTATTATAAAACCAACAAATTCGGCGATGTCATCTTTGAAGGTAAAGTGAAATTTGAACCCGGTGCGCCCAGCGACTGGCAAGGCTTTATTTTAAGGTCTCCCGATGCAAATTCAGGTCCTGCAAATATCAACTTTACGGGTTATATCATTGACTTTATAGAAAACACCATAGAGGTTCAGAAATTTAACGAAGGTGTCAGAAAAGTGTTCTATGGTAACATAGGCGTTGAACCCGAATATGCCCTTGAGCTGAGCTATGGTGATTGGGACAGAACCCAGCTGTCTGATATTAAAATCACAATCAAAAACGAAGACGACGGCGTACATATCAGTATGGAAGCAAATGGTAAAGAATTATTCAGTATTGTTGATGATGATGAAAATGCCATAACCGAAGGCGGATATTTCGGTATAGTATCTCCTGCAGGTTCCGTAATAATCGAAAAATCCAAAGAAAACGTAACCGAATTCCTTGATTTAACCAACTTTGAATGGGCAAAAACAGCTATATATCAGCTCGCCTATGAAAACACCGTTAACGGGACTTCTAAAGGTATATTCTCCCCTGCTAAGGATATTACCCGCGCAGAATTCTCAAAGATTCTCGCAGGTCTTGCCGGATGCAGCGGCGATAAAACCGAGTTCTCTGATATGACCGCAGATAAATGGTATTATTCTTATGTGGCAGGTCTTGAGGAAATCGGAGCGTATAATAACATCTTCAGCGAAGCTTTTGATGGTGATACACCTATAAAACGTGAAGAAATGGCAGCTATGTGCTATAACGTACTGGTAGCTAAGGGATATGATACTGCTACCGCAGATGTGACAGAATTTGCCGATGCAGAGGATATTTCAGAGGCTTTAAGAGAAGCCGTAGGTAAATGTGCAAGCGTAGGTATTGTGAAGGGTATGGGCGAAAATAAATTTATGCCTGCCAATACCGCAAGACGTGCAGAAGCGGCAACTCTGCTCTATAATGTGTTGTCATATATGTCAAAATAATTTAATAAGTGATGCTTTAACGGGGTCGGGCTTTTGCCTGACCCCGTTGCAAATGTTACGCGTTGTTAAATAAAATGTCGTTTTTTCAAATATTAATTAATAATAAAACTGTAAATTTTTTCCAATTTATATTGATTTTTTATGAAAAATGGTGTATAATAAAAATAATGTATATGATTTTACGGGAAAGGAAGTACAGATAGATGGATATAAACGGTTTCAAGCTGACACAAAAAGCTCAGCTTGCCATACGATATGCCCAGGAAAGCTCTGCTGAATTCGGGGGGATTGTCGGCAGTGAGCATCTGCTTATAGGTTTAATCCGCGAAGGAAGCGGGGTTGCCGCTAAATATTTGATTACCAGAGGTGTTACTCTAACCGCCGTTCAGGGGCTTCTCTCTAAGTTTTACGGTGAAAGCTGCGGCGGCGGGAAGCTACGGATTGAATTCACCCCACGTAGTAAAAATATTCTTGAACTCAGCGTAGTTGAGGCTCAAAAATTAAATAATAATTATATCGGCACAGAGCATCTTTTACTTGCCATACTCACAGAAGGCGAAGGTGTAGCCATACGAATTTTAAATAATCTTGATATTAATATCAGCGAATTATATGGGGCGATAGAAAAAGCCCTTTCCTCCGAAAATCCTTTTACGGCTCCTCAAAAATCGCGGGAAGCTGTCAAAAAAACTCCCGTACTTGACGGGTTTGGCAGAGATTTAACCGCTTTTGCCTCTTCAGGAAAGCTGGACCCTGTTATCGGCAGAGAGGCTGAAATCGAAAGGGTTATACAGATTTTAAGCCGCCGCAGTAAAAATAATCCCTGTTTAATCGGTGAACCCGGCGTAGGAAAAACCGCTATAGTGGAAGGGTTGGCTCAGCATATCATAAACGGAAATGTTCCTGAAACCCTGAAAAATAAACGTATATTCACTTTAGATATTTCTTCTATGGTGGCAGGTGCAAAATACCGCGGCGAGTTCGAGGAAAGGCTCAAAAAAGCTATGGACGAGGTCATAAAAAGCGGTAATATAATTCTGTTCGTTGATGAGGTTCATACTTTAATAGGTGCCGGTGCGGCAGAAGGCGCCATTGATGCCGCTAATATTTTAAAACCCGTTTTAGCGCGTGGTCATCTGCAGCTTATAGGAGCAACCACAATCAGCGAATACAGAAAATATATCGAAAAGGATGCGGCTCTTGAAAGACGGTTTCAGCCCGTTAACATCGGAGAGCCGTCAGAAACCGATGCCATTGAAATCTTAAAGGGTATACGGGACAAGTATGAGGCTCACCATAAGGTTACCATAACCGATGCCGCTATAATATCTGCCGTAAGGCTTTCGATGCGGTATATCCCTGACCGTTTTTTGCCCGATAAGGCTATTGATTTAATAGACGAAGCGGCATCTACCGTAAGGGTTAAGACTCTGACTACTCCGGCAGAATTAAAAGAGCTTGAGATGAAAATCAATAGTACAATTAAAGAAAAAGAAGCGGCGATAATGGCACAGGAATACGAACGCGCCGCAAGACTTCGCGACGAAGAACAGCAGTTAAAAAAGCTTTTGGAGGAAAATACTCAGAAATGGAAAAATGAAAACGAAAAGAACCGACTGGTAATCAGCGAAGAGACCATTGCTGAAAAAATTTCCGAATGGACTGATGTTCCCGTATGTAAGTTAACCGAAACCGATGCCGAACGTCTCAAAAGCCTCGAAAGTATCTTACACAGACGTATTATCGGTCAGGATGAGGCTATAAGTGCGGTTTCCCGTGCAATTCGCCGCAGCCGTGTAGGGTTGGGCGACCCTAACCGTCCTATAGGCAGTTTCATTTTTTCAGGTCCTACCGGTGTAGGTAAAACCGAGCTGTCAAAAGCCCTCGCCGAAGCCATGTTTGGTTCTGAGGATGCGTTGATACGAGTTGATATGTCGGAATATATGGAAAAACATTCTGTTTCACGTATGGTAGGCTCTCCTCCCGGATATGTGGGCTTTGATGAAGGCGGTCAGCTTACGGAAAAGGTTAAACGCCGCCCTTACAGCGTAGTTTTGTTTGATGAAATCGAAAAAGCACATCCAGATGTGTTCAATATGCTGTTGCAGATTATGGACGAGGGTATGCTGACCGATGCACAGGGAAGAAAAATTGATTTTAAAAATACGATTATAATTATGACCTCTAATATTGGTGCAAGACTTATAACCGAAAGCCACACCTTCGGCTTTGGTACAGGCAATGATGACGAAGCTTCAAAATATGAGCATATACGCGGCAACGTTACCGGTGAGCTGAAAAAAGCCTTCAAACCCGAATTTTTAAACCGTGTAGATGACACTATTGTTTTTCATCCTCTCAGTGCTGATGAAATCAAACACATTGCACAGGTTATGCTGGACGAAATCACCTCGCGCCTTAAGACAAACGGAATATACGCCCGTTTTACCGATGCTGTAACCGCTTATATTGCGAAGGAAGGCTTTGACCCTCTTTACGGTGCAAGACCTCTTCGCCGTGCAATTCAGTCTAAGGTAGAGGATGTTCTCGCTGAGGAAATTTTAGATTACAGCATCTCCCACGGCGATGAACTGACCGTTGACTGCAGGGATGGTAAAATCGTCATTCAAAAACAATCAATTTTAAATTGAGTTTTAAAAATCAAGGCTGTCTCGCCCTCTGATGTGCCCCTGTCAAGTAGACAAATGAAATAACAAAAAATATTAAGCTGAGTGAATTCCACCCTGCTGCACAGCAGGGTGGAATTTTCCGCTCCACCGCAGCGACGTGATATTCCATCGGAGTCATATATCATTTTTTATATTGACTTTTATACAACTTTGTTATATAATTACTATATAACAACAGTTTTAAATTATTTGGCTGTATACCATACGGGGACGTCGCCCAGCAGGATAATTTGTGCTACGGGTATGGTATGCTCGACTGCGGCGGTGCTTCGCAGGGGGCTTATTCTTACTCTGACATCGGCTTTTATTTTCAGGTTGACGGTAAATTTTGTCTGGTTTATCCCTGCTGACTCGAAGGAATCCTCGAACTGAACGAAAATCCCTGATATGGGCGATATGGACGCGCCTATACGAAAGCCGCCTTCTGTTACGGCTTTGAAGCCTAAGATGTTTGCAGGGGAAATTTTAACGGAGATTTCGGGGTTTTGCCGCATAGCTTCGCTTATTCTGACGGAGATTTCCGATTGCAGGCGGCTTATTTTGCCTATATCCGTATTAACGGCAAAAATACTGCCTTCGGCATTTTTATCCTTTACCAGCATATCATTATACATATCCCCTGCCTGAGATATGTATTCATTGACAACGCTGTTGATTATTTCAAGAGCTCTGCGGTTTGCCTGGATTTGTGCTAAATTAAGTATAATATCAGCGGTTTTTACGCATAAAATAACCGATAATATTATAAAAACCGATATAATAAAATATATACGTGTGCGTTTTTTGACGGACTGATACATTCGCAAATTAATCCCTCCCCTTTTATTATATTCGGGAAACGGGAATTTGTTTAAACTGAAAGGAGATTTTTATGGAAGCTTATTTAACAGCCCTTTTAAGAGTATTTTTATCTATGCTGTTGGGAGGCATTATCGGCTTTGAACGTGCCGAGCGTGGGCACGATGCAGGTATTCGCACTCATATAATGGTATGTTTCGGAGCTACTCTTGTTATGCTTATAAGTGAATTTATCAAAACCCCCACCTCCGACCCCGCCCGAATGGGAGCCCAGGTCATAAGCGGTATTGGTTTTTTAGGCGTAGGCTGTATTATTACCAACGGTGATAAAATCAAAGGACTCACCACCGCCGCAGGGCTTTGGACTACCGCCTGTATCGGTCTTGCTGTGGGAGTAGGCTATTATGCCGTTTCCGTTACGGCAACACTTCTTATGCTGGCGGCTATTTTGCTTTTAGCACCTCTTGCCACCAAGATTAGTACACGCAACGGCGATATTACCCTGTCCGTAAAATTTTCCGATTACGAGTCTATTGATAAAATACTCAGCACCTATAAAAATGCGTCGCTTCTTCAGCTTAAACGCTCGGAAAGCGGGTCACGGGCCGTTATAAATATCCCACGGGCGAAAAATCCTACGGAGCTTATTTATACCATAGCCGATTATGACGGCGTTACAGACGTTAAAATTCAGGCATAGAAATCACAAATATCATATCAACTGCCGTGGTGCTGTCATATTATATAATGTGGCAGCACCTTACAAATTAAAGCTATAGGCAGGTGATAAGCTTGAAAATCAGCGAATTTAAAATAGAAAGTATTGTTAACGAAACCTTAGGTGAGGTCATAGATTACGGAATTAAGCTGTCGGGTGCACCTATTGAATGGAAGGAAACCATGGGCGAAGGTATAAACGTCGGAATTATAGATACGGGCATTGACAGCCGTCATCCCGATTTAGCTTCTCGGATTAAAAAAACCGTTAGTTTCTGTGACGGATCCTCGTCCTGCTATGATGACAACGGTCACGGAACTCACGTGGCAGGAATTATAGCCGCCGCCAAAAATAATTTTGGTATAATAGGTGCGGCTCCCATGGCGAATTTATATATAGCCAAGGCGTTTGATAAAAACGGCAGAAGCAGTGACGAGGCTGTTGCCGGAAGCATCGACTGGATGATAGCAAATAATGTAAACATAATTAATATGTCCTTTACCTCGGGATATTTTTCCGAAAAGTATTATAACGCCGTCAAGGCGGCGTACAATAAGAATATAAGTATAATCTCCGCCGCAGGTAACGGTGCAGATTTTGGCGGATATCCCGCCAGGTTTAAAGAAACCATCTCTGTTGCTGCCGCCGATATTAACGGGAAAATCCCCTCTGCCGCCGGCAGAGCAGATATTTCCGCCGCAGGCTATGAAATCCTGTCCTGCTATCCCGGCGGAGGATTTGCACGTCTCAGCGGCACCTCTATGGCGGCACCCGTTATTTCGGGATGCAGTGCCATTTTGTTCAGTAAAGCAAAAATGCGGATAGGACGATTGCTGACTCCCGAGGAGCTACGGCTAATGCTTACTATGTATGCGGAAATCGAAGGGAAATCAAAAACGGGTCTGTTCACCTTCGGCAGACTTAATTTAAAAGGAAAAACAAAGGTAAACGAATTCTTAAACGGATTGAGGAAGTAAAAATTGCCGCCCTGCAAGCTACGCAGGACGGCAATTTTTATTATTTAAACTTTTTCTTGATTCTCATATCCTCGACCTTACTGTAAAGAGTCGGAATAAATACCAGGGTCAGTACCGTTGAAGCCAGCAAACCGCCGAATACGGTGATAGCAAGCGGTCTCATAATTCCCGCACTCTGACCGTTTGATACCATAGCAGGGATATATGCCAGAATGGTTGTCAGGGTAGTCATAAGTATAGGACGAAGTCTTGTTTTTCCTGCGTTTACTATTATTTCGTACCGCTCCTCCCGGGATTTTTCGTAGTAGTCCTCGGTTTTTTGGTTGTTTATAAATTCTATAAGCACAATAGCGTTATTTACAACCACACCTGCCAGCATAATAAGCCCTATAAAGGCTGTTACACCGAAGTTTGCGCCAACCAGGATAAAGGACAGCACCACGCCGATAAGGGCAAGAGGTATGGAGAATATAACCACCAGCGGATTTACAAGTGATTCAAACTGTGCCGCCATCACCATGTATACCAGCAAAATACCCAGCATAAGCGCTCCGCCGAGAGCCGTAAAGGAGGTTGTCATACTTTCCATATCGCCACCGAATTCTATGGAATATCCGCCGGGAAGCTGCATTTCATCTATTATCTTTTGAATATCGCCGCTGACTTTCGAGATGCTTCTGCCCACAGTCTGCGCCGAAACCGTTACCGTAGCTTTCTGATTCTCACGCATTATGGATACAGGACCTGTCTCGTCTGTAATCTCGGCAATATCGCCTATGGTAATCTGACCGCCCATAGCCGTCATCAGTTTAATATTTTTTAAATCCTCTTTTGTATCTCGATATTCTTTGGGGATTTGTACACGGATGTCGTATTCCGTACCCCCGTCACGGTAGGTAGAGGCTACCGCTCCCTGAAGTGCCGTATTAATAAGGTTTGCGGCAGTAGAGGTATTAAGTCCGTAGTTTGACAGCTTAAGTCGGTTCAGCTTCACCTGAATTTCGGGTTTACCGCTTTCCACACTGCTTTCAACCTCGCGGAGTCCTTCTACCTTTGAAATCTGCAATACCAGTTGGTCGGCAATTTCTTCCAAAGTTTCGTGGTCATCGCCTGCTATATTAATACTGATACCGCCGCTTCCCATTGAAAATCCGCCGCCGTCACTTACAGAGATTGCCGCACCCGATATGCCTTTAAGAGCTGTACGTATATCGTCCATAATCTCCGTAATCGACTGTTTTCTGTCGGATTTATCCGTAAGGGTCAGGCTGACAGAGCCGCTGTAGCTGCCTGAGCCTGTAATTGACATTATTCCGCTGCTTCCGACTGTGGTATGCATCTCAACCACCTCGGGGTGCTGACTTAGCTTTTCTTCTACCTGACGGACAATTTCGTCCGTATCATCAAGGGTGCTTCCCTTAGGCAGTTCAACGCTGACGGAAATCTGTCCCGAATCGGTTGTGCCCATAAACTCAAAGCCCATAAAGGGTATCAGACACACGCTTATCATAAAGGCCGCCAAGGTTCCTGCTACAATACGTTTTCTGTGGGTCAGGGCATATCTCAAAATCCTCTCATAAAGAGCTGTCAGCTTTGAAATACCGTTTTCAAAGGGCTGTAACCGTTTTTTAAGCACAGTATCCTCCTTTTCCACCGGCAACCCTGCCGCAATGGCAGGTACTATAAGCAGAGTTACCATAAGTGCCGACAGTTGAGAAAATACTATGGTAAGCGCCATTTCTTTAAACAAAATCCCTGCCATATCGTTGACAAAGGCTACGGGAACATAAACCACGCAGGTGGTAATTACAGATGCCACAATGGCGCCCGTTACCTGCTTTGCTCCTTCTACAGCCGCTTCCTTCGGCGATACACCCATGTTCCTCATACGGAATATATTTTCCAGCATAACTATAGAGCTGTCCACCAGCATACCTACTCCCAACATAAGTCCTGCAAGAGAAATCATATTAAGGGTAATTCCACAGAAATACATTGCCGCAAAGGTGGCAATAATTGACGTGGGTATGGATATTGCCATAACAAGAGTTATACGCACGCTACGAAGGAATAAAAGCAGAATCAGTATAGCAAGAACTGCACCTATCAGAGCATTTTCAACCACGCTCCATACGGTCATTTTAATGGTCTGCGACTGGTCGAAAATCATATTGATTTTTGCATCGGGATTTTTTTCTTTTATTTCCTTCAGTTTTTTATTTACTGCTTCCATAACCTGTACCGTATTGCCGCCCGATTGCTTTTGTATGCTTAAGGTTACACAATCTCCGCCGCTGAGACGGTTATAGACTTCCACCTCTTTTTCGGCATCTTTAATTGTGGCAATATCCCGAAGATATACCATGGTACCGTTAGGCAAGGTTACAGGTACAAAGCTTAAATCGTTCAGACTCATAAATTCGCCTATTGTACGGACACTTAAATTCTTACCGCCGCTTTCAATATTTCCGCCGGGGCGGTTTACGTTATCGCCCGCAACCGCGGCTATGATATTTGCAAGACCGATATTATGCTTCGCCATAGTACTTGGGTCTACATTTATCTGAATTTCTCTTTCCTTACCGCCCACTACGCTGACTGATGCAATTCCCGATATGCTCTCCAGCTTGCTTGCAATTTCATCCTCAGCAAAGGCTTTTACCTGAGTGGCATCGGCACCCTCTTTCGATATACTTATGGTACCAATGGGCATCATAGAGGGGTCCAGCTTCATAATAGTAGGTTCCGTCATATCATCAGGCAACGCATAGCTTGCCATATCCAGCTTTTCACGCATATCCATCGCCGCTATATCCATATTCACCGAATAGTCAAATTCCGCCATAACCATAGACGTTCCTTCGCTTGTGGAGGATATTATGTTCTTAATACCGCTGACGGTGGAAATAGCTTCTTCAATGGGTTTTGTTACAAGATTTTCCATCTCCTGAGGTGATGTGCCGCTGTAGCTTGAATAAACAAGCGCCATCGGCATTGACATTTCAGGCGTTAAATCAAGAGGCAGAGCCGTCAGGGCATAAAGGCCGAGTACCACGAATACCATAACAACCATCGCCATGGCAACGGGACGTTTAACGGATAATTTACTTATGTTCAAATTCTCCGCCTCCTTTAATTATTTACAATCAGCTCGCTGTTTTCGTTTATGAAATCCTTGCCCTTGACAACGATTTCCTCTCCCCCTGTAAGACCGCTTAAAATCTGTGCATGTTCGTCATCGGAAATGCCCACCGTCACAGGAGTTTTTACGGGCGTGCCGTTATTGTTTATATATACGAAGGCGTCGCCGTCTTCAGTAAGTATCGCCGATACGGGTATGACTACCGTAGCCGTTGCCGCCGCCGTTTCAAGTCCTACCTCCGCAACCATACCGCCTTTTAAAAGCCCTTCGCTGTTATCCACAAAAAGCTTTGCCTCGTACATTCCGTTATAGGCAACGGGGCTGAGAGCCGCAACTGTACCGTTTATACCCGAAATGCCCGCCGCTTCTACGGAAATAGTCGCCGCCGTTCCTTCCGTTATATCGGCAATTTTATTTTCGGAAATATTGATGCTGATGGTAACACCCGATAAATCTACCACCGTAGCATAAGAGCTTTGCGGTGATGCCATCTCGCCTTTACTAATATTCTCAGCGGAAATCGTACCTGAGATGGGTGATTTCACCACCGTATTTGAAAGACTGTTTTTTGCAATATCAAGAGCCGCTTTGGCAGAAGCTACCTGCGCCGCCGCACTTTTCTCGTTTTCGGGATTCACCGCATCCCGGCTTAAGTTATAGTTTTCCACCGCCGCATTATAGCTCATTTCCGCATTGGATAAAGCGATTCTTGCATTATCCAGAGACTGCTGTGCATTTACCTTAGCAGAGCTAAGCTGCGCTTCCGCCGCCCGAAATGTGCTTTCCGCATTCTCATACACCGACTGTGATACGGCACCGCAGTTGTAAAGCTCTTTGGTTCTCTCATAATTCTGTTTCGCCGTATCATAGCTTGCCTGTGCCGAATTAACATAGGCGCCGCTGTTATACAGCTCCTGAGCATTGGCATAGGCTAAGGTTGCCTGTTCAAGCGTGTTCTTCGCCGCCGCCACCGACTGTTCCATCTGGAGCATAGACTGCCGGAGACTGCCGCCCACGGTACGTTCATAGTTTGCTACGGCGGAATTATACGCCGCCTGTGCCTGTGCAACCTGAAGGCTCTGGTCATTTGATTCTATCTGAAACAAAACCTCGCCCCGGCTGACGGTTTTGCCTATCTGCGTATAATCCTCCGCAACCTTTCCCGTTGCTTTGGGTGTTACCCTGATTTCCGACCCGGGCTGAACACTTCCCGAATAGGTTGAATATACCGAAAAATCACGTATCTCTGCTTTTACAGTAGTAACGCTGACTTGATTTTTTTCCAAATTTTCTTCCGTCTTATCTTTTCCGCAACCGCTGAGCATAATAACAGCCGCAAGCAAAACAAACAATATTTTTTTCATTTTATATAATCTCCTTCCTTAGGGGTTTCCTCCGCTAAAAATTAATATAGGTATGACATTTCAAAAGCTTTGATGGCGGAATAAATTCCGCTATCCAGCTCCGACTGCTGAATTTTCAGACTCTGCAATTCATACCAGCTTTCCTCCAGATCCAGCTTTGCTATAAGTCCCAGTTCATATTTCTGTTTGTTTATCTCATAGGTTTTCTCCATAAGCTCGGCTGTGCTTTTTATAATCTCCGCATTATCAATAACGGTGAGCATATTGTCGTAGGCTTTGTGGACATTCATTTCCGCCTGCGCCAGAGCCGCCGCATAGGAATCTCTTGCATATACCAATGCGCTGTAGGCATTCTGATAGGCGTAGGTGTTTTTGGAATACCACGAGCCTGTTGCGACAACCGTCGCCTCCTGCACGCTGACAGTCAGAGCGGCGGATTTTATGGATAAATTATTCTCCTTTGCCTGTACTATGGCTTCTTCAAGCGTAATTTCGGGCATCTGCGGCATTTCGACAGGTTTTATCACAAACTCCGTCTCTGCCGCAACAGGTAATCCCGTTGACGCCTTAAGCTGTGCCAACGCTGTTCGCTCCGCTCTTACTGCGGCTCTGTGGTCACTTTTAATTTTAGTAAGTGTGTTCTTTGCAACCATAAGCTCATATTCCGACGACATTCCCAGCTCCTTTTCAAGAACTTCGTTATCGTACCTGCTCTGTGCCGTAGCAAGTGCCGCTTCGGTCGCTTCTACCTTTTTTCCTGAATTTATGTATCCGATATATGCCGCTTCTACTCCCATTTTAACAGTATATTCCGTCTGATTATAGGTCGCCTTTGCCGTCTCAAGCCCTGCGTTTGCCGAAAAATAATTGACACCGCTTTTAATCAGCACATCATTAAAGGTCGCATACCGGTTATTTGCAAAGGTGTTATATCTGTTTTTTCCATAGGCATCCAGTGCCTCCTTATGCCTGGCTTTATTCTGCTCAATATTGGACTGTGCCGCAATAATCGAGGTATGATTTTTCAGAGCGTACTCCACCGCCTCCTCTAAGGTCAGCCTTTTCGGCAGTTCCTCCTCAGCTCCGTTGACAGTCACACACGCTGTCAGACACAGCGCCGCAAGCAACGATAAAATTCTGATTTTCAAATTCCTTCTCTCCTTCCGATTTTGTCTTAGATAAATCCGCAAGCCAGGCGGTAATCTCCGCCAGAACCTTTGTATTTATGGAATATATTACATTCTGCCCTTCTTTAGTATTGACGATTATATCCGCGGCTCTCAGAACAGATAAGTGATGGGATATACTCGGCCACGAAATGTTAAAATGTGCCGCTATATCCCCCGCCGACATATCCTGTCCTTTAAGTAAACTAAGTATCTGCCTGCGTGTAGAATCAGCCAAAGCTTTAAAAATACAAGGCATTCAGATTCCCCCTATCTGATAATTTAGATATTTAGATAAATTTCTAAATATTTATTACAGTATATCATTTTCAGGAGAAAAATACAACCTTAAAATTATACATAATTTATATTTTTTTGTTATATTTTTTGTGTTATATCAATAGATTATAAGGAGGAGGTGCAGTATGGAAGGTAAACAGAATATTTTGCACAATATTATACTTGAAAGCAGGCGTAAGATTAGTATATCGGGCGTTGAGGACGTGGACAGCTTTGATGAAAAGGAAGCTGTTATCTACACGAATATGGGACTTCTTGAACTGCGCGGCAGGGATATTCATATGAATAAACTGAATCTGGAAAGCGGAGAAATAATTTTAGAGGGCGAATTCAGCAGTATTGTCTATGCCGATGAAGGCAACAGCGAGAAAAAAGGCTTTATGGCACGACTTTTAGGTAATTGACGGGATAAGACGAAAAATCACGCCGTCTTTCTCGCCGAAGGCCTTGCACATCTTTGGTGCGGTGATTTTTATTATATGCCTTATCAGCCCACGGTAAGTGCCTATAAAATTTTATTACTATCTGTGGGCAGAAAGGCTATGGAAATTTTATGCCCGTAAGTGCCTCACAGCAATCAGCGGTATTTTTGGTATGTATAATATCGGGGATTTTGTCGGGAATTTTGTATGACCTTATCTCTGCAATACGTCACGGTTTTAAATTAACCGGAGTTGCCGCCTTCCTGTCCGATATTTGTTTCTGGCTTATTTCCGCCGTCATATTTTTCAGCGGTCTTCAGCTTACCTGCGGCGGTGATGTGAAGTGGTTTGCACCCGTTGGTGCAATTCTCGGATTAATTCTCTATATGATTGGTATAAGCAGGTTTTTTCTGCCGTTTTTCGAGAAGAGTGTTTTGGCGGTTAAAACCGTATTTTTCAATGTATTTAAGTGGATTTTCAGACCTCTTTTGGCTATTTTTGGAAAAATTTTTAAAAAATACAGAAATTTCGTGAAAAATGCACAAAAAAAGAGGCAAATTTTTGTTAAAAAAGTCATTGAAAAAATAAGGCGATTTATTATATTATTAAAGATGTATTAGTATGATCCGAAAACTACACTTTTCAGAGATTGGAAGGGAATAAATGAAAAAAGTTAATATACTTACGGGTAGGCTGGCAGCCGTTTTTCTAACCCTTGGGTTTATTATATATTTTGTTTTTGCTATGGTGGATACGGGAAATTCCATTGATGATAACGCCACTCTTCTGGCAAGTTATCAGGCGGCTCTTACTGAGCAGGAAATCATTTCCGACAGCATCGACATTAAGGAACGTATTGAAGGTACCGACGAGCACGTGGAGCAGATCGCAAGAGAAAGACTCGGGCTTTGCAAAAGCAACGAGGTGCTTTATGTGGAGGGTAGCTGAGGAAATACTCTGCAGCAATGCATTTATATAAAATTGATTTCAGTATAAATTCAAAGGAGGAAAAATAACGGTATGCCGCTTAAGCAGGGAACAACAGTTGAAGGCAAGGTTAAAAGCCTGGCACCCTTCGGAGCTTTTATTTATTTGCCTGATGGGGAGATTGGTCTTGTACATATTTCGGAGGTTTCGCTTGATTATGTGCAGAACATCAATGATTATCTTAAAGAAGGTCAGACTGTAAAGGTTAAGGTTGTCTCCATTGACGAGAAAAATAAAATTAACCTTTCTATCAAGAAGGTTCTTGAAGAGGAAAGGAAAAAAACCTGTCGTCCTGCAGATGTTGACTGGTCAAGACCGCAGAATACCGGAATGTCCTTTGAGGATATGCTTCAAAAATTCAAACAGGAAAGCGATGAGAAAATCAGCGTCCTTAAAACCGCTGTAAAAGAAACCCGCAGACCAAGACAGTAAATATGAATAAATTAAAGGACCTCTCCCCCGTCGGAAAGGTCCTTTTTAATTTTATCAGATTATTTCGCATTTCTTCCGATTCAGCCATATCTTCAATGCCTATAGCTCTGACTGATTAAAGGTAATAATTCTCTGAAGCAGAAGTACCATCTTATCGTTGTCCTCCATATAAAGCATCGCATCAAAATAAGCACTGCGGAATTGTGGCATCAAAACCCCGGAAATGACTATGCTCATATCCTTATGAATAAAGTAAATGCTTTCTGTGAGGATGCGGCATTTTGTGTATACCGGGTTGCATCAGGGTTGGAAATGTGAATATCAAACCGGCAGTCAACGTCATTATTTATATGAGGCGGCATGTGAAATTGATGCCGATATAATAATAGTAAAATTTATAGAAAACTGTCCGTTAGATAGTTTTGACGGTATAGCTTCAAAGATGAGCTTCCAAATTTGGTTGATTACCTAATTTATGCGTATTCTGCGGTGCAAAAAGCACGCAGGCATTTCCCTTCCTTTCGGGCGTGTGAAGTTGGTTCTGTAAATTTCGTTGCCGGATTCTTCTTTGAGCATATAGTCGGCATGCCCAATTTCAAACATAATCAACCTCACTGATTCAATTACGTGGTACTATTAATATACTATCTTATGTATTACTCCCTTTCCGGATGATTTGCCATCGCGGTAGATATCTTCAAATTTAATTTCATTGATAAATTCTCTGATGTCATCCGGTGCTTTGCCGTTTATCCGAATATTTTTCAACTCTATTTTATCAATAGTGCTGTTCATATCGGGATTAAAGTATTCAACCGCCTCTGATCTTGCAGATTTGGGTCCCACGCAAGCGAAAAATGACATCGGGAACTTATCCCGGTGAAGAGTAACGTCAATATTTTCAAAATACAAATTACCTATATTTGAGCCCAACTCAAATCCTGCAACACTTCCCTTTATCGGGTCGGAATTTAAGTATTCAGGAAGTCCGTCAACCGGTGAATCGAGGTCAATGACAATATCATCAAAATAAATATTATCTCCTGTTCCTGCATCACCTTTTTCCGGTTCTTCTGTTTCAAACTTATATGCCGCTGTCTGGAAATACATTTTAATTGTCTTTATTCCACGAACGTTTTTAATTACCGCATTATTCAGCGAGCAATCAACACTACTGCCATCATCGTAATAATATGTTCCGGGAAGTATTCGCAAAGCCTTATATCTGCTACCCTCCGACAGCCTGATATTTTCACACCACACATTTTTTATAGGTCCGAATGTTACAGATGAATTCTGCCAGTCATACATATTAAGTGCAAAAACATCATCCCCCACCTGACCGCTTAAGTTTACGACAAAAACATTTTCCGTATTACCGTTTATATGTAGTCCGTCCGCAAAACAACCTACAAATTTTATATTCTCAAAAACCGCGTTTTTTACATTTCCCATCTGAACTGCAAAACATCCCGCACGCACGAATGTCATATTTGTTAATGTAAGGTTTTCCATATTATTAAAAAGCATACAGGCTGATACTCCATAAAAGCTCCCGTTTTCATCAATCATTCCGCTTTTACCAATTCCACTTTCATTTCGGCATTCTTCCCATATACCACCATTTATGGATATATTATAATTTTCATTTCTGCTTTCAATGGGCTTATGTGTTCCATCAGCGACATTGCTGTTTCTCAGCATAAGTACTTTCACTCCGCTAAGTTGACGGATAACCGCTCCTTCTCGTGCTTCAATATGTCTGTTAGAGGGCACAACCAGAGATTTATCAATATAATACGGCTCGTCCGATGCCGGTATATTTATGATTTCATAATTATCCAGTGCCGTTTGAAAAGCTTCCGTCCAGATTTTAACCGAATTTTCTTCTCTTACAAGCTCCGCAAAATCCGTAACCGAGCAAGATGTTTTAAGCTCCGAAATTAATTTTTTGTTGGTTTCCTTCATATTACAAAGCAAACTGTATATTTCTTCTTTTTTCATATTAACCACTCCAAATATTATTGTTTTGTATTTATTGTACCACAAAAATAATTTTTATGCAATACCCAATATTCATAATACAAAAATGAGATAGAAAAAAGAGTCGGAATGAACAAACTGAGCCACCAAAGCCCTGATATGGGCTTTGGTGGGTTACCCTAAGGTGTACAACAGTACGTCGAGAGGCGAAGTTTATTTATAGCAAAAAGGGTTAAAATTAAAGAAAAATCGAATAAAATGATTCTTGGGCGTGTGAAGTTATTTCTGGAATTGTCAATATATGTGCAGTCGAAAAATACCCTAAATTTGATAACTACCGATAAATGCATCTGAATTTGCAGAGTGGAGCGTAGCGAAACGGAGAAAATTCAGATGCGGCGCTGCCGTCAGGCAGCG
>JAZSKI010000027.1:0-2662 GCA_045534775.1 Clostridia bacterium
TGGTGTGTTAGTGTGTGCATATATGCACTAAACGAAATTTTTGTTTTTTGAGGAGGAGAATAATGTGAAAAATACAATAACGAGCGGAGAATTGAGGGTAGAATTAAGTGAGGATTTGAAGTCGGTTGCAGGAGTATATAAGAACGAGGTTTTGTTTACAAAACGGGATGCTTATATTCCTGTATTCAAGATAGAGCTTCGCAATCAGGACGCAACGCTGACGGAAATCAGCTCATCAGATGCGAAAAATGCGGTGTACAGCAATGATATTTTAACATATACAGAGCTTGCAGGTGCAGATATTTCTGTTGATATAAAGCTTGAAAAGGGACCCGGTTCAAGGATTGGTTTTTGTCCTTGTGTTAAAAATAATAGTACTGCGGCAATAGAATCGGTAACGCTTATGCCGTTTGTAATGCCGGAAGAGCTGGCGGAAACAGGAGGAAGCTTTAAGATACTGTGGCCGTTCAATGAAGGTACGGAAATTGCGGATATAGGCTTGCGTGAGAAATCGGGCTTCAGACATAAACCGGCAAAATATCCGTCAGAAGGAGCGGCGAGCTTCTTCCCGGGAATTATATGTAGTCAGTTTATGGCGTACTATGACGGAAAAAACGGACTTTATATGGGAACCCACGACAGCGAAGGAAATTTAAAGGAAATAGATGTATATAAAAAGGATAACAGTACCCAATTTAAAATAAAAATGTTTACTTCGGGCGATTTCGGCAAGGATTACTGCAGCAGCTATCCTTTTGTGCTGGATATATTTGAAGGACCGTGGCAGGCGGCGGCGGAAATATACAGAGGTTGGTTTGATGAAAACAAATCTGCGGATTTTGTGAAAATAAAAGATAATAAAAATCTGCCCGAGTGGTATCATCAGTCACCCGTTATTATTGCATATCCCGTCAGAGGTAAACACGATACGGATGTTATGGCACCCAATAAGCTGTTTCCGTATTGCAACGCATTGCCTCATGCAGATGAGCTGTCGGAAAAGCTGGACAGCAAGCTTATGATGCTTCTTATGCACTGGGAAGGAACAGCACCGTGGGCACCTCCTTATGTATGGCCTCCTTACGGTGGTGAAGAGCCTTTACGCGAGTTTGCAAGAAAACTGCACGAGAAAAATCACGTACTTGGTGTGTATTGCAGCGGACTTGGCTGGACACAGCACAGCGGCGTGACATTCTACAACAAGGGTGGCGAGTATAACAGTAAAAAGCTTGAAAAAGTAATGTGCACTTCTCCTGAAGGAAAGGTTGAAAATTCAAGTATATGCCAGGGTATACGCTACGGATACGATTTGTGCCCGACAGAGGATTTTACAGTTGAAACCCTGACAAATGAAGTGAAAAATATGACAGAAGGAGATATAGATTATATACAGATTTTCGACCAGAATCACGGCGGCATATCACCTATGTGCTACAGCAGAGAGCATAATCACCCGCCTGTGCCGGGAAAATGGCAGACCGATGCTATGAAAAAGCTGATACAAAAGTTCAGAGAAGCATCAGCAAACGATAAAATTGTATTCGGATGCGAATCTGCGGCGGCAGAAAGCTTTGTGCCTGATATGGCGTTTAATGATAATCGCTTTGAGCTTGCATTTTTTGCAGGAAGAGCAGTGCCTCTCCATAGCTATCTGTACCACGAATATATAAATAATTTTATGGGAAATCAGATAAGTGCAAACGGAGCATTCAGTAATGATTTAACACCTCAGAATCTCTTTTACCGCATAGGCTATTCCTTTGCGGCAGGCGATATGGGTACGGTTGTAATTGATGAGAACGGAAAAGCAACGTGGAACTGGTGCGATTTTCTCAGTAAAACAAAGCCCGACCATGATGCGGTGATGGAATACATAAGAAAGCTGAACTTTTTTAGACAGAAATTCCCACAGTATCTGCATACAGGCAGATGCGTGATGCCCTTGGAAACAGAAGGGGTAAAGGAAATAAACCTGGAAAAAAATTATGTAACTCCTGACCTTCTCCCCGGAGACAGCAGAGACTTCTATGTGAAAGAGCTTCTTGTAGGGTGCTTTGAAGCAGAGGATAAATCATTGGGACAGTTTATGATAAACTTTACAAAAAATACGGTATCGGGAAAAATAATTACAAACGGCAGAAAATGTACCGTAACTGACGCAAACGGAAAAATTTTATCGGGAACGGAAATATGTATTCCTCCGGAAAGTGCTGTTCTTGCGGTGATAGAATAGGTTTGGATTATCTGTAAAATCATTACAGTTGATAAAAATACGGTAAATATAAGTGTTATTTGTCGGAAAAGAGATAATTTTGGGAAATGTATATTTAAGAAGAAAGTGCTCGCATTATACCCCGCAGTCATCAGGACCGCGAGTGGAGTATCCTATAAAAGCTTGTAACGTACGAATTTGATTTTTAATCATACGTGCGTGCAAGCATATCTGTAGAGGTATAGGAATAACATCTGTAGCTGTTTAAGACGGCGGATGTCCAAAATAATTAAATATTATATTTAAAATTTAAAAGGAGGATGGAAAATGAACAAACTGTATAAATTAAAAGGAGGATGGAAAATGAACAAACTGTATAAATTAAAAGGAGGATGGAAAATGAACAAACTGTATAAAATCATTTTGGCAATGATTTCAATACTTACAACA
>JAZSKI010000008.1:0-70710 GCA_045534775.1 Clostridia bacterium
GGTCCTTCGGGGCTGTTCAATTTTTTTTCGGGCGGGGCGGGTGATTATATCATTCCGTGGACCCATATCAAGACCGTAGGTGAGGATATAATATTGGTAGAATATGCCTTAAGCAGTAACGGCAAAAAATAATAATGAATATTTTTTCTTTAAAAGGTTAATAATGGTAATGAAAATTAATTTTTAGGAGGAAAAATATGGACTTTAAACAATCGGAAACCTTTTTCAATCTGGCGAGAGCATTTGCCGGCGAAAGTCAGGCGCGTAACAGATATATTTTTTATGCTGAGCGAGCCAAAAATGACGGATTAGAATATCTCAGCCGCCGAATACGGCAGATAGCCAAGA
Organism: Clostridia bacterium; assembly: GCA_045534775.1. Lineage (GTDB taxonomy): Bacteria > Bacillota > Clostridia > RUG12999 > RUG12999 > JAZOTK01. Next base: position 349 of record JAZSKI010000008.1, read on the forward strand.
ATGAACAGGCACACGCACAGGTATTTTTTAATCACATTATCCGTAGCGGCGGCGAGCCTATATCAAATATTAATGTAGACGGCGGCTACCCCTTTGAGCTGGACAGTACGGAAAAAAATATGATGTTTGCGGCTACGGCGGAGCAGGCTGAAAATGAAAAAATATATCCTTCCTTTGCCGAGAAGGCGAAGGAAGAAGGTTTTGAAGCGGTTGCTGCTTCCTTTAGACTGATAGCTACCATAGAAGGTGAGCATAACAAATTTTTCGGACAGGTATATAATCTGTTAAAATCAAATTCGCTGTACAGTCGGGAAAATCCTGTTACCTGGGAATGTTCCTACTGCGGGCACAGACATACGGGCAACAACGCTCCTGAGGTATGTCCCGTATGCGGAAAATCGGCAGGGTGGTTCATTTTCCCGGAAAACTAAAGACTTCAACAGCAGAATATCAAAAATGCACCTCAAAAGTTAAACACTTTCGGGGTGCATATTTAATATACATATTTATTACCTTGCAGGTTTAACCTTATCAAACCCGTACTCGCTACCGTCAGGGAGTCTCAGATAGAGGTAATCACCGCGGTTTTCTTCGTTAAGGAAGGAGACGGAAGCTTTGCCGCCTACGGGATATTCCGTGCCGTAGCGGTCTATTATAACATACCCGTCAGGGAGAGGCTCGCTGAAATTCAAAATTATTTCCGTATCGGTTAAGGTCACAGTACAATCCTTGAAGGGAACAATATTGAATTGATTATATATAAGCTGTAACACGCCGAAGCTGACAAGAGCCGCAGCGGGAAGTATGGGCATTGCTTTTTTCGGGAGAACCTCTGATTTATTTGAAATTACGGCTATTCCGTAGCTGATGACTGCCAGCATAGGGACGGTAACGTCAAAGATAAGTCGTTTGCCTACTTCTGTTAAAAGAATAGCGGCGATGCTTACAAGGATTGCTCCGAGAGCAAGAACGCAGCAGCGGCAGAGATTTTTCGATACCTTGTCCTTCAAAAGCCGTATAAATGCCATAATAAGGGCAAAAATTGCCACCAGCGAAAAGACTGTAATAAAAGTGTTCAGGAAAAGGAAATATCTTTTATTATAATTCATATATACCCCGTAGCCGAACTGGGGCGAGGTAAGGTTAGCCGAATAATAATAGGGCTTATATACGTCATTGTAGTAATTGGCAAATTTTGCGGATACATAATCTGCTGCCGAAGGAAAATCCTTAAGAATGGTATTTTTTATACGTTCGCCTATCATAGCAGAGGTTTGAGCTTTCAGCTCGGTAATTTCTTCGAAAAGCTCGCCCTTACCCTTACTGTAGAGATTCCATATTTCGTGGAATTTATCCGAGATTTCGTCGCCTTCTCTGTCATCATAAGGAGTATAGGTGCAAAGACCCGTAGCATGCCCCTTAGGTCTGGTTCCCACTTCAATAGTCCAGAGAGTTGCAAGGGAGTCCATTTTGGGATAAGGGTGAAGACCGCTGTGGTAAAGTGCGGCACCGATGGCAGACTGTATTATAAAAAAGCACAGGAGAGCCGTTGCGGTTTTGCCTATATTCTTAAGTATCATAAATTTCTTATAGCTTGTCAAAAGCCCGTCAACTGCTATGTAAACAAGGAAAAATCCGCAGGCTACGGGACGTATGGCAAATAAAATTCCGCCCACAAGGAAGGAACAGAGCTTTTCCCACAGTTTGTCGCCGTTATAAAGAAACAGCGCCAAAGCCGAAAGTGTGATGGATGGCAAATAAATATACGGACCTACAAGCAGCATAAAAGGGAAAAATATTATAAGCACAAAGGCAGATGCCTCAGAGGCAGATTTCCCGAACATTCTGCGGCAGGCAAAGAATAAAGATAACATACTTATAAGTGTAAACAGAAAATTGGTTATTCTTACGCCGAGCCCTATGTCGTTTAAAAGTCGGACAATGGGATAGTAGAGAAGCACTACAAGCCTGTTGGTTACATAGCCCGAAAGATATGCTGTCTGGTATTGGTTTGTGCTTTTATCCAACGCCATTTCAAGGAAAAACGTCAAATCATAGCAATCGTTGGCGGGACAGTAGGGGATAAAAAACTGCATAAAAAGTGCAGTTATACATAAAATGCCTATTAAAAACGGCGTCCGCAGCTTTTCAGATACAAGTCTGAATGACGAAGCGGCGAGAGCCGTAAATATAACGGAAAGGGATGCGGCAGAAATTCTTTGGAATATTGATGATGCAAAGAAATCGGGATGCTCCTTCCCGAAAAGAATGTAGAATAAAACATAAAGGCAGTATGCCGCGGTTGCCGTTATTCCTGCAAGTCGCAGGAAAAGCCATATTCCGGCTGTAGCTTTATTCAATAAATTGTTTTTCATAGTTTTATCCTTTCTGTTTTCAGGTTTAATTGGTGAGAGTGCCGAAAATTACCCGTTTAATGCCTGCTAAATCACAGAGACAGCCAATATTCCCGAAATCCTTTTTCATAAGGTCAAAAACCGCGTCATATTGGTTATACCCTATTTCAAAAGCGAGTATTCCGCGGGGATTCAAAATTCCGGGAGCAATACTGCAAATGCGGCGGTAAAAGGTAAGACCGTCATCGCCACCGAAAAGGGCGAGATGCGGTTCATAGCTTTTAACGTCCGACATAAGGGTTTCCATATCTGCGGCTGTTATATAAGGCGGATTTGAGAGAATAAGGTCATAGCTTCCTCTCGGAATTTCCGTTAAAATATCAACCTGTTCAAATTCTACGTCGGTTTCGTTGAGTTGGCTGTTAATTGAAGCTGTTTCAAGCGCCTCGCGGCTTATGTCAATCCCCTTCACCACGGCGTGAGACAAATGTTTTTTTACGGCAATGGCTATACAGCCACTGCCGGTACAAACATCCAAAATATTTTTGCTTTTGCAATTTATTGCAAATTCCACCAAAACCTCCGTATCGGGACGTGGAATCAGCACGTTTTCATTAACCTTAAAATCCAGCCCGTAGAACTCCTGTTTGCCTGTTATATATGCCATCGGCACAGACCTTTCGCGTTTGCTGACGGCATCAAAAAAAGCTTGCACAGCGTCCTTCGACAGTTCCCTTGACGAATTTGTTATCAGATCTGTCATGGACAGCCTGCAGAAATGAGACATGAGAAGTCTTGCTTCAAACAGGGGACTGTCCGATACGTTTTTCAAAAGCTCCGAGCCGCGTCGCAGGGCTTCGTTGATTACCATTTTGCATCTTCCTTGTTTTCGGGAATAACCTCCGTAAGTGAACGGATTGCAACCTCAATCTGTTCATCGTCGGGTTCTCTTGTAGTAAGCTTTTGCAACCAGAGGCCGGGTTTGTTTATTATCTGTACAAGCTTATGGTCGCATCTGCCGGCAAGTTTTATCAGCTCATAGGCGAAGCCGGCGACAAAAGGCATAAGTGCCAGCTTTGAGAGTATTCTCACGGGAAGAGAATCCCAGGACAGGAATGAAAAAACAATAACGCTTATTATCATAACCTCAATAAGGAAGCTGGTTCCGCAACGAGGGTGAAGTCTGCTGTATTTTCTTACGTTTTCGGGAGTAAGCTCGTCGCCGTGTTCGTAGCAGGCTATGGTTTTATGCTCGGCACCGTGATATTCAAAGACCCTTTGAATATCCTTGGTTTTGGATACAAGCCATATATAAAGCACAAAAATACCCATTCTCACCACACCCTCAATGAGGCTTCTCGCCACATCATTGGGGATGAAATCGGTGGTGTATTTGGTGATAAGTGCCGGCAGGAACACAAAAAGACCCATAGAAAATATCAAAGCGATAACTACGGAAACGTAGATTACAATATCTTTATTTTTAAAGGTTTTTTCGAGCCAGAGGTCAAACTTTGAAGGCGCATAGGAAGGGTCATCCTCACCCAAATCATACAGCTCCGCTGAAAACATAAGAGTTCTTACTCCTAAAATCAGGGATTCTACAAAGTTAACTATACCGCGTATTACGGGAAGCTTTAAAAATTTCCATTTCTGCAGTATGGAAGAAACAGGCTTTTTATCAACCACTATTTCTCCGTTGCTTTTTCTTACGGCAACGGCAATTTCTTTAGGACCGCGCATCATAACGCCTTCAAGAACAGCCTGACCGCCTATACTTGTTTTGTGTACTTTTTTATCACTCATTTTTTAGTTCCTTTCAAAAAAATTAATCTGTTACCTTATTTACAATAGACTCCTTATATTCCTTGCGGTAACGCAGGGGAGTCATTTTTTCCATTTTCTTAAAAATATCATTAAATCGCTGGTGGCTTAAGAAGCCTACTCCGGCGGCAACATCGCTGATTTTCATATCGGTTTTTTCCAAAAGCTCTTTGGCAGATTCAATGCGAACCTTAAGGATAAAATTCTTCGGGCTTGTACCGAACAAATCCTTGAAGCTGTGGGCGAAATAGCTTTCGCTTAAATAAACATATCTGGCAATATCGCTGAGGGTCAAATCCTTGTTATAATTCTGGATAATGTAATCCCTGGCGGCGTGAAGGCTGTCGCTTAAATTCATACTCTTATACCTGGTATCGTCCTCAAGATCCTGTTTTATAACACGGGACAGGTGGACGAACATCTCCAGCAGAAGAAGATATATCAGAAAATCGTTCCAGGTTTCCTGCTTATCACGTTCATGGAGGATTTTCTGCAATACACTTAAAATCTCATTTTTAGGTCCCGGATTCAAAGTGATATAAGCACTTTTCTCAAGCTTTCTGATATTGTCAATATAGTCCTCCAACCCCAGAAGCTCGCTTAAGGAAGGATCGGGGGGAGCATTATCGCGACTGCTGAAGGTGAAGCTGAGGACTATAAATTCGCAGGATGCGGACCGCACCTCGAATTTATGCCATTGCCGCGGCTTGAGTATAACTATGTTATGTGGGGACAAGAGCACCTCTTCCCCGGAAATCCAGAAGGTAGCCGTCCCCTTTTTTATATATACCATTTCGTAATTATCATGGATGTTTTCCTGCATGGACCATGTGGTATCATGGATTTTTTCAAGAGATTTCACGATAACGGGGAAGTATGTTAAATTAGACATGGTTTCATTCCATGCCTGCGGTAAGAGTAAATTATTCATCATTTACCTCCTGTTACAGTTGGTATGTGTGAAATTTCACACCCTTACATATAATTGTATAATTATTTTTGGTCATTGTCAATAGTTTTAATAAAAATATTAAAAAAAATATTGCTTTATCCGTAAAAATGTATTATAATGAATATATGATGATTTTAAACTTTACATAATCGGAGGATAATTTCTATGAATATTTTTAAACTAAAGGAAATGACTGCTGAGGAAAAGCAGAAAATAATGAAACGTGCGGAGCTTGATATTACTTCTCACATGATAGTGGCAAAAGAGGTTTCGGATGATGTTAAAGCAAGAGGGGATGCGGCACTTCTGGAATATACCGAGAAGTTTGACAGAGTTAAGCTTGACGGTGATAAAATAAAAGTACGTCCCGAAGAAATTGAAGCAGGATATGCAAGACTTGATGTAAAAACAAGAGAAGCTATAGAATACGCCGCTAAAAATATAAGAGATTTCCATTCAAAACAAATGCCTGAGGAAATGTGGTTCACAGAAGTGGATAATGGCCTTATGGTAGGAGAAAAAACCACTCCTATAGTGGACTGCTGTCTCTACGTTCCGGGGGGCAAAGGAAGCTTTCCTTCGGTGCTTCTTATGCTCGGTATTCCCGCAGTAGTTGCAGGAGTACCAAAAATTGTGGTGGTAACTCCTCCTAACAGTCAGGGTAATGTAGATGATGCAATCCTTGCGGCGGCTAAAATTATCGGTATTACCGAAATATACAAGGTAGGCGGAATCCAGGCTGTAGCCGCTGTAGCTTACGGTACGGAGACTGTTCCCAAATGTCATAAAATAATCGGCCCCGGCAACTCTTATGCTACAGCCGCAAAACGAGTTCTTGCCAATTACATAGATGCAGGTCTGCCTGCAGGACCCAGCGAATCCATAATCCTGGCTGATGAATATGCAGACCCCGAAAAGGCGGCACTTGACTGGATGATAGAAGCAGAACACGGCCCCGATTCAGCGGCGCTTTTAGTAACTCATTCAAGAGATTTGGCAGATAAGGTACTGCCCATAGTGGAGCGTCAGCTTAAAAAAGTAAGTGACAGAAGACGCGAATTTATTACTACAAACTTCTCCACCTACGGCGGAATCATTATAACGGATTCTTTAGAAGAATCTATAGATTTTGTAAATGATTATGCCCCCGAGCATATGGAGGTTATGACAAAAGAACCTTTTGCAGTATTGCCTAAAATTAAAAATGCAGGCGAAATTTTATTGGGTGATTATACACCTATTACCCTCTGTAACTTCCTCTTAGGCCCTAACGCAATCCTGCCTACAGGTCAGTTTGCAAAAACCTATTCAAGTGTTTCTGTATTTGACTTTTTAAAACGTTCGTCGGTAGGCTATGCAACCAAAGCAGGCTTTGAGGCTGTTCGTGAAAAGGCGGCACTCTTTGCAACGGTAGAGGGCTTTGATTCTCACGCACTTGCAGTAAAAGACAGAAAATAATCAGAAAGCGAGGTAACCGGAATGATAAAGATTACCAGAAAAACAACGGAATCCCTTATTACAGTAACCGTATCGGAAGGACCGGTGGCGGCGGATTACAGAACAAAGATAAACACTCCGCACCCTTTTCTGTCACATATGATTGAACATATTGTATGGAGAAGTGGTCTCAATATTACTACAGAGGTGAAGCTCGGCGAATTTTTCCTTATGCACGTGGTGTGCGAGGATTTGGGTATTACTCTGGGTAAGGCACTGGCTGAATACGCTGAAGAAAATACGGCAAATGGTATATACGGCTTCGGCGACGGTATGGGAATTATTGATGAAGCAAGAGCCGTTGCGGCAGTCAGCTTTGAAAACAGGGCATATTTTGATATGAGCGCAGATTTTATGCCCGCTGAAACAGAGGGCATGAACAGCGAAGACCTGCAGACCTTTTTGGAGGGTATGGCACAAGGTGCCCGTATGACTCTCCAGATAGACCTGCAACGCGGTGTAAACGGTCACCATATCTGGGAAGCGATTTACCGCGGAGTAGGACTTGCAATAGGAAGAGCCTTCAGCCCTGATGAAAAGCGTAAGGGGATGACGGCAGGCGTTGCGGGCAATATTGAATTTACCGTGGAGAAAAATTAATGAAAAAAAGTAAAATAATTTTCGATATGGATGGAGTTATTACCACAGAACAGCGTTATTGGGACTGTGCGGCCCTGACTGTCTGGGAAATGTATTTCAGCGAAAAGTATTTCGGAACAAAAAAGCTTGATATGACCGAGGCACGGTTAAGGGTAAAGGAAATACGTGACTATGTTTTCTGCGGGGACAGGATTATCCATATTATGAAAAATTACGGTGTTAACAGTAACTGGGATTTGGCGTATGCCGTATTGGCAGGAATTATCCATATAGGCGGTGCGGATTTTGAGAAGGTCTGCCGACTGTTTGAAGAAAAAAAACTCCGGGCACCGGAAATTTATGATTTTGCAAATGAAATTCTCTGTGAGAAGCTTGCCATGGCGGACTGTAGCCGCAGTAGTGAGCTGTGGCAAAAAATAATGTATGTGTTCCAGGAATGGTACTACGGTGACGAGGCATTTGAGGAGCAGTACGGCTTTTCTGCGACAGCTAAAGGAAAAAAAGGCTTTATGCACGGAGAGATACCGATGTTTTCGATTCAGGAAACGGAAAATTTATTGAAAACTCTCAGGGATAAAGGGATAATTTTGGGTATAGGCACGGGCAGATGTGCCTATGAAATAGAAACACCCCTTAAGCTGTGGGGACTTGATAAATATTTTGATAAGAAATCCTGCTGCACCTTTGATATGATGGCGGAGGCTGAAAAAAAGCAGGGGATATTTCTTTCAAAACCCCACCCTTATACTTTTTTAAAAGCGGCGTTCGGTAATGAATATACTGATGAGCAGCTAATCCGCGGCGAATATGATGACACCTGCGTAAAAGAAATTTTAATCGTAGGAGATGCGGGGACGGATTTGTTTGCCGCCAAGGCGATGAAAGCGGATTTTGCCGCTGTTCTCACCGGCGTGTCGGGGAAAAAGGCAGAAGCTTTTTTTAAGGAAAACAATTCGGAGCTGATTTTGGAAAATGTGCTGAAATTAGCGGAAAGGATTGAAAATGATTAATATCACAACTCCTTTTACAAGGGACGATGCCCTAAGGCTTCGGGCGGGGGATACGGTCTTGATTTCGGGAACCGTATATACCGCCAGAGATGCGGCTCATAAAAAAATGACCGAGGCACTTGCAAGAGGCGAAAAACTACCCTTTGATATAGAAAATCAAATCATATATTACGTAGGACCTTGCCCTGCAAAGCCGGGCGAAATAATAGGCTCCTGCGGACCGACAACCAGCGGCAGAATGGATGCTTATGCACCTGCCTTGATTGAGCTGGGGCTGACGGGAATGATAGGCAAGGGTGAGAGAACACCTCAGGTCTATGAAGCAATGAAAAAGCATAAGGCAATATATTTCGGTGCAACCGGCGGCGCAGGCGCTCTGCTTGCCGGAAGCGTAAAATCCGTAACAGAAATAGCCTATCCGGAGCTTTTATCAGAAAGCATAAAAAAGCTTGAGGTAGAAAATTTTCCCGTAGTAGTAATAGGTGACTGCTATGGCGGGAATATGTATATAAGATAATAAACAGGCGTGGTTTAAACACCGCGCCTGTTTTTGGTTTTATAAATTATTTTACTTCAATAGTCCAGCCAAAGGTGTCTTCAACCTTGCCGGATTGAATTCCTGTTACGGCATCGTAGATTTTCTGGCTTACTTCGCCGATTTTACCGCCACCGATGTCCATAACATCGTCGCGGTATCTCAGCTTGCCTACGGGAGAAATAACAGCCGCTGTACCTGTGCCGAACACTTCTTCAAGAGCACCCGTCTTCTGAGCTTCAAGAAGCTCATCAACGGAAACCTTTCTTTCTTCTACGTCAAAGCCCCAGCTCTTGCAAAGCTCAATTACGGAATTACGGGTAATACCGGGAAGAATACTGCCGTTAAGCATAGGAGTTACAATTTTGCCGTTTATTTTGAAAAAGATGTTCATAGCGCCAACTTCTTCAATATATTTTCTTTCAACACCGTCAAGCCACAGTACCTGTGAATAGCCGTCATCGTGAGCCTTAACCTGACCTGCGAGAGAAGCCGCGTAGTTACCGCCTGTTTTTGCAAAGCCCATACCGCCTCTTACGGCTCTTACATACTCGTCCTCAATCCAGATTGCAACGGGAGCAAGTCCACTTGCATAGTAAGCACCGCTGGGAGAAAGTATTATTATAAACAGGTAGGTTTTTGAAGGAGCAACTCCTAAAAATTCATCGGTAGCGATGATAAAGGGTCTTATGTAAAGGGATGTGCCGGGAGCTGTAGGAATCCAATCGGCATCCTCCTTAACGATTGCCTTTACTGCTTCTACAAAATCTTCCTCAGGAAGCTCGGGGATACAAAGTCTTTTGTTGGTAGCGTTGGTACGCTTTGCATTCATATCGGGTCTGAAAAGACGAACCTTGCCGTCATCACCGCGATATGCCTTAAGACCTTCAAACATTTCCTGACCGTAGTGAAAAACCATAGCGGCGGGAGCAAGAGAAAGATTTTCGTAAGGAACGATTCTCGCATCGTGCCAGCCCTTGCCTTCGGTGTAATTCATCATAAACATATGGTCGGTGAATATCTTACCGAAGCCTAAATTTGACTGGTCCGGCTTCTGCCGGGGGGTTGTTGTGCGTGTAATTTTAATTTCCATTTTAATCAATAAGCCTTTCTGCCTGCTGAATTTTACAGAGGACCGCCGCAGGCGTGCGATTATTTATTTCTTTAATTATATACCAATTATTTAAAAAAATCAATAGCAAATTTATATATTTAACAAAAATTTAATAAAAAAACAGTTGAAAATTTTAAAATAATGTGATATATTATATGTATAAAATGTAAAAATCATTGCGGAAAGGGTGCGATTTGATGAACGTGCTGTTTTTGACAATATCCACGGGGCAGGGACATACGAGCTGCGGAAAGGCCATTGAAGGGTGTCTTAAAAAAGAAGGAGTCCACACATATTTTCTTGATGTGTACGGCTATATTCACCCGCTTCTCAGTAAGTCAATATCGGATATTTATCTTTTTGCATCGGGGAAAACCCCTAAGCTGTACGGCAGGTATTATGACCGCGAGGATTCCGGTAAAAGTAAAATAATTAATGTCGTTTCAAATTTTAACAAAGCCATAAAAAATAAAATCAGAAAATTTATTATTGCCAACAGAATTGATGTGGTGGTATGCACTCATTTGTTTGCGGGGCAGATAATGACGATGCTGAATGAAGAGGTGGATGTTTTGACCGTCGGAATAGTGACGGATTATACAATTCATCCCAAGTGGGAAACCACAGAGATGGATTATTATGTGCTGGCAGATAAAAGTCTTGGGCATCTGGCTGTGAAAAAGGGAATATCGGAAGAAAAGCTGATACCCTGCGGAATACCTGTTGATATGAAGTTTGCGAGGAAAAATGATAAAGCCCGTACACGTGAAAAATTAGGTTTTGGTGATGGAAATCTGATTTTTGTTATGATGGGAAGTATGGGTTACGGCAACATCAGCAATATCATAAACGAAATAGAAGAAAGCGGGATTGATGCGGAGGTAGCTGTCGTATGCGGCAATAATGCCGCAGCAAAAGCTATTGTTGATGAAAATCCCCACAGGCTTAAGTTTCACTCCTACGGCTTCGTTGATAATGTAGATGAGTTTATGGATGCGGCTGACTGTATTGTAACAAAACCGGGAGGGCTCAGCGTTACAGAAAGTCTGGCAAAGGAGCTTCCTATGATATTTGTTGACCCTATACCGGGACAGGAAGACAGAAATGTGGAGTTTCTGGTTAATAACGGAGTGGGGCTTGCCGTGTCAAAGTCCTATACCCTTTCCAGTGCCCTTAATTTGTTTTTCGGGGATGATATTCGCCGCAGTGAAATTATCCGGGCAATAAAACGTCTTTCAAAGCCCGGTGCCGCAGAGGAAATCAGCGAGTTTATAATTAAGGCGGTGAAGAAGGTATGAAAAAACGGATAATATGGATTGCCGTCATAGCTTTAGTATTAGTAGGTGCGTTTTTCATAGGGAAATACATAGTAATAGATTATGTTTTTGATAAATACATATTAGAAAATACACTATCGGCAATGAAGGATACAGCACCTGCGACAACGCTTCCCCCTGAGGTTGAGGCAACGCCTGAGGCTGAGCTGCAGGAAACCACAGAACCGCAAGAAACCGCCGCACCGAAGAAAAAGGTGGATAATATGACAACCGGAGAGGTGGCGGCTGTTGTAGCGCAAACGCCTGAGTTGATACGAAAGCTGGAATCGATAGTGTCTCATGCGGACAAAGAGAGGGTTATGAGTATAGCACTTTCAAATTTCACCAAGGATGAGATAGCTCATTATTCATCTAAAGTAGCCGGCGGAATGACACCGGCACTTAAAAGTGAGCTTATGAATGTGGCACGTAGCCGGCTGACTTCGGCACAATGGAGCGAATGTCTTAATATTTTTTCAAAATATGTGGAACAACTCAAACCCTATATGGAGTGAAAAATTTTATAATTTGCAATGTATCAGAAGTTGAAACATAAAAAAATTAAAAAAAAATAAAAAAAATCGAATTTCCTATTGATTATTTCAAAAAAGTGTGGTATAATTATTGTACCTATAAATAAAATTTCAATGAGGTGAAGTAAAATGAAAAGAACAATCAGTCTATTTTTGACGATGTGTGTAGTTGTAATGGGGATGTCTTTTGCATCAGTTTCGGCTGCAACTACTCCGGGAAATGAGCAGCTTTTGTTGGTGGATGCTATAGCATGGAACGATACTGCACGTAACGATTTGGCGGCGCAGCTCAACATTCTTTCAGCAACCGGTGCAACAACGGCGGATGTAACAGCCGGTATGGTAACTGCAGTTCAGGCGCTTGTAGCTGCTAACGGTACATCAACGGCTGTTCAGAGCATGGATGATGCGGCTGTAAGAGATGCACTTGAGAGCTTTGTTACGGCTAACAGAGATTCCAAGTTGATTTATGCAAAACGTGAGCTTCCTAAGGGTTATGTTGCAACAGCTGTACCTGCGGACATTGCTGCAATAGCGGCTACGCTCAACGAAGAGGTAACAGGCGATGCAGCAAATGACAACGGTACGAAGTTTGTAATCCAGTTCCTCCGTGAAGCTACGCTTATTAACTATGCAATGGTATTGCCTGCAGTGCCTGAGTCAGCAGCCTTAGGTTACTACAGCGAAGAAGGTTCAAGAATTGATTTTGAATTTACTAACGATGTTCCTCCTGCTGTAAAGAGTATTGTTGTTGGCAGAGTAAGCAATCTTATAAAAATGTTCGGCGCTCTTATGACATCAATAGGTGCACAAGCCGGCGATTCTGATGAAGAAATTTTTGAAATGTTTGTAAACTATGCTGAGACAGCTATTAACGGAACAGGCGAAGAGCTGGCGTTCTATGAATATGTAATAAGCCACAACCCCAACTATAATGATTTGAACGGTACAATTATAGAAGATGGCGGTTCTCCTATTACTGCAGACGATGTTAGTCTGGTTATCCTTACATACGAAGCGGCTGCTATTGGCGGCGGCGGAAGCTACCTGCCCGAAACAGAGCAGAAGGTATATAATGTAACCTTTGATGCAGGCGAGCTCGGTACTTTGGTAGGCAGTGCAAGTGCACAGGTTGCAGAAGGCGGAAGAGTTACAAGTGCTCCTACTGTTACGGTTGCAGATGAAAAATATGAATTTGCAGGCTGGTCCTTAGACGGAGAAACAGTTGTGGATGTAACTACCGTAGAAATTGTTGCAGATACAGTATTTAAAGCTGTTTATAAAGAAACAACCGTTGAGCCCGAAAAGCCCACTATGCCCAAATTAACAAGCGACCATATTGTATATATGATAGGTGATGACAAGGGCTATTTCAACCCTGAACATCATATTTCAAGAGCAGAAACCGCTATAATCATATACAGACTTCTGGAAGAACATCCCACAAACATTGTAAAGGGTGCTTTCAGCGATGTAGTGGAAGGTGCATGGTATGAAGAGGCTGTGTATGCTTTGAGTAATTTAGGTGTACTCAAGGGCTATCACGATGGTACATTCAGACCTGATGCTGATATAACAAGAGCTGAGTTTGCAGCACTTGCAGTAAGATTTACAGATGCTATCGGCAGCAAATCGTTTATTGACGTATCAAGTGACCACTGGGCAGAGGATTATATTGCAGCTGCTCATGCTGCTGACATTATTCAGGGCTATCCTGACGGTACCTTCAGACCTGACGAACCGATTTTACGTTCAGAAGCAACATTGATTATGAATGCACTTTTAGGCAGAGAACCTGATAAAAACTTCATTGATCATCACGCTGAATTGGTACACTTCCCTGACGTACCCGAAACTTATTGGGATTACTATGATATTATGGAAGCTACCAACGCTCATGATTATAAATTTGATGACAACGGCGTTGAAAAATGGTTAGCTGACGAGCAGTAAAATAAAAAAATTAAAAAAATTAAAAAAATGCTTGCTATTTGAATAAAAGTGTGATATAATATTTATATAGTAAGATAGTAACGATAAAGAGTGGGTTGACAAAACCCACTCTTTTGCTTGGGCGGAGGTGATTTTTTGAATAAGATTGAAAGCGTTGTGCTTGGTTTGGCGGAACCGATTGCGGCGGCAGAGGGATGCTATATTTACGATGTGCAGTTTGTCAAGGAAGGAACGAGTAAGTTTCTGCGTGTCTTTGTTGACAGCGATGGTGGCATCAACGTAGATGAGTGCGAAAAGATAAGCCGAAGGCTCAGTGATGAGCTGGATAAAAACGATCCTGTTGAAGGCAACTATTTTTTAGAGGTTTCTTCGCCCGGAATTGAACGCAGGCTGACTCAGGGCTGGCACTACGAGAAATATAATATGTGCGAGGTTGATGTGAGTCTGTATTCTGCCGTAGACGGCAGTAAAAAGCTGAAAGGTCTTTTGAAAAGCGCGTCCGAAAATGAAATTGTGATTATATGTCCGGATACGGAAATAACACTGGCGAGGAAAAATATTGCAGCGGTTAATCTGCATTTTGATTTTTAAATATTTGAGGGGGACTTAAAAATGAAAAATGAACTTGGTGAGGCTTTAAGCCTGTTTGAAAAGGAAAAAGGTATTAACAAAGAGTACATTTTAGAAGCTCTTGAAACGGCACTTCTCCATTCCTATAAGAAAAATTATAAGGAATACAAGGAAGATGTATCAATCCGTATTGACGGAAAGACGGGTGATATTAAGGTAATATCAAAAAGAATAGTGGTTGAGAACATAGGCGACCTGGCAGAGTCTAACGAAATTCTTATTGAAGAAGCAAAGCTTATTAATAAGGACGTTAAAATAGGCGACTATGTGGAGGTTGAAATTCGTCCGAGAGATTTCGGAAGAATAGCGGCACAGACGGCAAAACAGATTATTTTACAAAAAATCCGTGAAGCTGAAAGGGAAAAGGTGCTTCGTGATTTCAATATCAGTGAAGGAGATATTATTTCGGGTACTGTTGACCGTGTGGAAAAAATACCTCTCAGAATACGTGAAGGGCAGGAAGTGCCTACAGAAGATAAGCCAAGATATAATGTTATTGTTAACATAGGTATGGCTGAAGCTGTTTTGCCACCAAGAGGGCAGGTAGCAACCGAAGCCTATACTCATGGCAAAAAAATGGCATTCTACGTTGCTGATATAAGCAATACTCCAAAAGGGCCTACAGTGCAGCTTTCAAGAACAAATCCCGATTTGGTAATAAAATTATTTGCCCGTGAAGTACCTGAAATTGCTGACGGCATAGTTGAAATAAAATCCGTTTCAAGAGAAGCAGGTGTCAGAAGTAAAATAGCAGTATTTTCCAACGATACGGATGTAGAGCCTGTAGGTGCTTGTGTAGGAAACAAGGGTATGCGTGTTAATAATGTGGTGGAGGAGCTGTGCGGCGAGAAAATAGACATTGCCAAATACAGTGAAAATCCCATAGAATATATCGCTGCAGCAATAGCACCGGCTGAGGTTGTTAATGTAAGTATTAACGAAGAAGCTATAGCATCGGGTAAAAAAGAAGCAACGGTTGTTGTAAATGAAAATCAGTTGTCGCTTGCTATCGGTAAAGAAGGTCTTAATGCAAGGCTTGCAGCAAAACTTGTAGGTTGGAAAATTGATATTAAAAGTGAAATACAATATGGTGATGATGTCCTGAAAACAGAAATATCCGAGGATACAGAAGAATTAACAGAAGTTGAAGAATAAGGGATGAAGAATATGAAGAAAAATCCAATGCGTAAATGTATAGGCTGTAACGAAATGATTGATAAAAGACAGCTGCTGAGAATAGTGCGTTCGCCGGAAGGGGAAATTATCGTGGATTTATCAGGTAAGAAAAATGGCAGAGGCTGTTATATCTGCAGCAACCGCGAATGCTTTGAGAAAGCTAAAAAAGGTAAAAGGCTTGAACGCAACTTTAAAATGCAAATTTCATCAGAAATATATGAGACTCTTGAAAAAGAGGTGACTGCAGTTGGAAAGTAAGGTTGTAAGTCTTTTAGGATTATGTCGTAAAGCAGGGAAATGTGCTTGCGGCAGCAGCGCGGCGGAATTTTCTGTTAAAAGAGGAAAATGCAAACTGGTATTCATTGCAAATGACAGCGGCAGAAGTACAAGAGATATGTTTGTGCATTTATGTGAAGAAAACAATATCAAATATGTAACGGCTTTTGACAAAAGTCAGCTGGGTATGGCTGTGGGACTGAAAGAAAAAGCGGTTATAGGAATTTCTGACCAAGGCTTTGCCGATGGACTTTGCAAAGCTTTGAATATTGAAAATACGGAGGCATGATAATATGACGAAAATTAAAATTACAGAACTTGCAAAACAAGTTGGAATGACGGGGAAAGCTTTACTTGAAATACTTAAAGAAAAGGGTATAGAGAAAAAATCCAGCACCAGCAGTCTTGATGAAAATGAATTAAACTTAGCCTTTGAGATTCTGACTCAGATGTATGATGACGGAACGCCCGTAGATACCACGCATCCGAAAAAAGAAGAAAAGAAAAAACCTGAGAAGAAAACCGCTAAAAAAGAAAAAACGGCTGAAAAAGAAGAAGCTAAACCTGCGGAGGAGAAAGAACAGGAACCGGCTTCCGAAATCCAAGAAGGAAAACGCTCCCGCTATGTAGACACAAGGGCGAATGCGGTGGATTTACAGAAATTTGAGGAGGAAAGCCGTCTCCAGGATATTTTGCCTGAGGTAGATGACAAAACCTCCAAAAAACAGAAGATTAAAAAAGGCGGTGGCAAAAACCGCAAGGAACAGCACGAAAATATAGATAAAATTCAGAAGGAAAAGAAAGAGAAAAAAGAAGAAATAAAAGTACTTATTCCTGATGAAATCACCGTAGGCGAGCTGGCTGAAAGACTATCCAAGCCCGCAACGGAAATCATTAAACGTCTGATGCTTCTCGGTACTATGGCAACCATAAATGATGTGCTGGAGTTCGATATGGCAACTCTGGTAGCAGAAGATATGGGTGCAGTCGTTGAAAGAGAAATAATCATAACCGATGAGGATATTCTCTTTAATGATGTTCCCGATAATGAAGAAGATTTAGTGCCGCGTCCTCCCGTTGTAGTTGTAATGGGACACGTTGACCACGGTAAAACCTCACTTCTTGACTCTATCAGAAAAACTAACGTAACCACAACGGAAGCAGGCGGTATTACACAGCATATCGGTGCTTACAGCGTTCATATTCAGGACAGACCCATCACCTTCCTTGATACCCCCGGTCACGAAGCCTTTACGGCAATGCGACTCAGAGGTGCACAGGTGACGGATATTGCCATTATTGTAGTAGCGGCAGATGACGGTATTATGCCTCAGACTGTAGAAGCTATTAACCACGCTAAGGCGGCAGGGGTTACAATAATTGTAGCTATAAATAAAATTGACCGTCAGGCGGCTAATGTGGAAAGAGTAAAACAGGAGCTTACCGAATATGACCTTCTCCCCGAGGATTGGGGCGGTGAAACTATATGTGTTCCCGTATCCGCACTTACAGGAGAGGGTATCGAGAACCTGCTGGAAATGGTATTGCTGGTTGCTGATATGAAAGAGCTTAAGGCTAATCCCAACAGAAAAGCAAAGGGTACTATAGTAGAATCCCGTCTGGACAAGGCAAAGGGTACTGTTGCGACGGTGCTTGTACAAAACGGTACACTTAAGGTTGGTGACCTTATTGTAGCAGGAACCTGTATGGGCAAAATCCGAGCAATGACCGACTACAGAGGCAAAAAAGCAACCGAAGCAGGCCCTTCCACGGCAGTGGAAATCTTAGGTCTTTCTGATGTACCCGAAGGCGGCGATCTCTTTTATTGTGTTGAAAATGAAAGAATGGCTAAAAATGTTGTTGAAGCCAGAAAATTCAAGATTAAAGATGAAATGCAAAATGCCAGGAAGCCTGTATCTCTTGATGACCTGTTCAGTCAGATTAATGCAGGTGATGTAAAAGACCTGAACATTATTGTAAAAGCCGATGTTCAAGGCTCGGTTGAAGCGGTTAAACAGTCGCTGCTCAAGCTTTCCAATGATGAGGTTCGTGTAAATATTATCCACGGCGGCGTAGGTGCTGTAAATGAATCTGATGTTATGCTGGCAGATGCCTCAAACGCAATTATCGTAGGCTTTAATGTGCGTCCTACACCCGGTGCGGCGGATTCTGCCCACGATAAACAGGTTGACGTTCGTCTGTACAGAATTATTTATCAGGCTATAGAAGAAATAGAAGCGGCTATGAAGGGTATGCTCGCACCTCAGTTTAAAGAGGTTGTAACAGGTCACGCAGAGGCACGTCAGCTCTTCAAGGTGTCGGGAGTTGGAACTATAGCAGGCTGTCACGTTACTGACGGTAAAATCGCCAGAAACAGCGGCGTTCGTATTGTTCGTGACGGTATAGTTGTGCACGAAGGCGTGCTGTCATCTCTCAAACGATTTAAAGACGATGCAAAAGAGGTTGCAGAAGGCTTTGAATGTGGTATGAGCTTTGAAAAGTTCAACGATTTAAAGGAAGGCGATATAATAGAAGCCTTTGTGATGGAAGAAATAGAAAGGACTTGATGATATGGGATTTGATAGAATTGATCGAGTATCAGAGGAAATAAAACGCGAGCTGGCGGGAATTATCCGCGAGCTTAAGGACCCGCGTATATGTGAGCTTATATCTGTCATAGCTGTAAATGTGACTAAAGACTTTAAATTTGCCAAAGCCTATATAAGTGTTATGGGAAGTGAAGAAGAAAAGAAAAATTCCATTGCGGGACTTAACAGCGCGGCAGGATTTATACGCCGTGAGGTAGGTCAGAGAGTGCAGCTCAGATATACCCCTCAGTTTACCTTTGTCCTTGATAATTCCATTGAATACGGTGCCCATATATCAAAGGTATTAACTGATTTGGATAATAAAACAGAAGCAAAGGAGTAAACCATGCTTACAAAAATTGCAGAGGTGCTTAAAGGCGTTAAAAGCGTAAATATAGTGACTCACGTCAATCCTGACGGCGATGCCATAGGAAGCAGCTTCGGACTCAAATTTATCCTTGAAAAATGCGGAATTTCTGCGGAAGTGGTGCTGGGAGCACCACTTCACGCGGAATATAAGTTTACGGGCTATAAACCTATAACTCCTCAGGAAGCAAAGCCTGCCGATGCCGCTGTCGGAGTAGATTTCGGGGAGGTATCAAGGACAGATTGCCGCGAAATATTTGAAAAGGCTCCCATTAAAATTATTATCGACCACCATATAGTAAAACAGGAAACAGGCGACCTTTTCTTCAGCAACCCCAAAGCGGCGGCGTGCTGTGAAAACATCTTTCTTCTGGGAAAGAAGCTGGGAGTGGAAACAGACAGTAATATTGCCGCGGCACTTTATATGGGTATAATGACCGATACGGGAGGGTGCAGATACGGTTCAACCACCAAAGATACTCATTTGATTTTATCGGAGCTTATAGATTTGGTTGACCACGCCTATATTAACCGTATGACACTTGAGCTTATCAGCAGAGCTAAATTTGAAGCTCGTAAAAAGCTGTTTCCTGAAATGGAAAGCTACTGCGGCGGAAAGGTCAATGTATTTACTGCGGATTTAAGCTACGAGGACGAGGAAGCATTGAACGGACTGGTTAATATCGCCGTTAACCTGGAAGGGGCAATATGCGGCGTTACCTTTAAACAACGAGACGAAAATACCGTTAAGGTAAGCCTTCGGACAGTAGGAGACTTTAACGGTGCGGAAATATGCGCCGCCTTCGGAGGCGGTGGGCATTTTAATGCATCGGGCTGTACAATTAACTTGCCGCTCAGCGAAGCAAAGGAACAGTTTATAAAATATTTATTGCAAAGGATAGAAGAATTTTGAACGGAATTGTAAATATATATAAGCCTCGCGGAATAACATCCTTTAAAGTGGTGGCACAGGTACGCCGTATTCTCGGAATAAAAAAGGTCGGACATACGGGAACCTTAGACCCCGAGGCGGAAGGAGTTTTGCCTGTTTGCGTAGGGAACGCAACCAAAGCCGCGGGACTTCTGACGGCGGCAGATAAAAAATATCACGCCGTAATACGGCTTGGTGTCGTAACAGATACCCAGGATATGCAGGGGAAGTGTCTGGAGGAAAACCCCGTTAATGTAACCGAAGAAGAGTTTTTGACTGCGGTTAAAGGCTTTGAAGGAGAAATTGTGCAGCTCCCTCCTATGTATTCGGCTCTTAAGGTTGACGGGAAAAAACTGTGCGACCTGGCGAGGAAGGGTATAGAGGTTGAACGCAAGCCCAGAAATATCTGTATTTACAGCATTAAGGTATCGGACTTTGACGGTATAAGAGCAACCCTTGATGTAAGCTGTTCAAAGGGCACTTATATCAGAACACTATGCCACGATATAGGTCAGAAATTAGGATGCGGGGCGGCCATGGAATCCCTTGTCCGTACGGCAAGCGGCGATTTTGACGTAGCTTTAAGCGTAGCCTTGGAGGAATTTGAGAAAGATCCTGAAAAATATATAACTCCTGTTGACTGCCTGTTCAGAGAATATCCGAAGCTTATAGCAAGAGGAGAAACAGAAAAAAGAATACGCAACGGAGTTGCTGTAAGTGCGAAGGTGGAAGAAGGACAGCTTTATTGCGTATATGGCTCGGACGGTGACTTTTTATGTTTATCCGTTGGCGTGAACGAAAAAGAACCTAAGCTTAAACTGCATACGGCATTCTGGGACAGATAAGGAAAGGAAATGCAACATGAAGGAATATCTGGATTTATTTTTAGCTTTTGCACGTATCGGAGGCTGTACCTTCGGCGGCGGTTACGCCATGCTTCCTGTTATGCAAAGAGAATTGGTGGATAACAGAGAATGGGCGTCCAACGAGGAAATACTTAATTATTACGCTGTAGGACAATGCACACCGGGAGTTATTGCGGTTAATGTGTCTACCTTTATAGGTTATAAAAGAAAAGGAATACCCGGCGCTATTGCCGCAACGGCGGGGATGATAGCACCTTCCTTTGTTATAATAATCCTGATTGCACTTTTTTTAAAGAGCTTTGCACATATTCAGGCGGTACAAAATGCTTTTTGGGGTATCAGAATAGCGGTTTTGGCACTTATAACCTCAACAGTGGTTAAGATGTTTAAAAACTCTGTTAAGAATAAATTGGGATTAGTGATATGCCTTGCGGCATTTCTGCTGATTGCCCTTTCGGGCATATCACCCGTTTTTGCGGTGATAGCGGCGGCACTTGCAGGCATATTCCTTATGGGAAAAAGGTGAGGCTATGGAATATTTGATTTTATTTGCGGAATTTTTTAAAACAGGTCTTTTCGCCGTAGGCGGAGGACTTGCAACCCTGCCCTTTTTAAATAAAATGGCACAGACCTACGATTGGTTTACAGCGGCAGAGCTTGCCGATATGATAGCGGTATCGGAATCAACGCCGGGACCCATCGGAGTAAATATGGCAACCTATGCAGGAGTAAATGCAGGCGGAACAGCGGGAGCTTTGTGTTCTACTATAGGACTCGTTATGCCATCGGTTATAGTAATACTTATAGTAGCACGAATGCTTAATAAATTTAACAACTCGAGGATAGTGCAAAATGCCTTTGCAGGACTTCGCCCTGCGGTGGTGGGTCTTATAGCGGCGGCAGGGCTGGAGCTTATGAAGGTCAGTCTTTTAAACCTTGAAGCCGCAAAAATTGCGGAGATGTTTAATCTTAAAGCTATAGTTTTATATGCGGCAATTCTTATCCCTGTTATAAAATTCAAAAAATTACATCCTATAGTATTTATAGGAATCGGGGCGCTAGCAGGAATAATTTTGGGTTGTTTGGTATAGAGAGTGGTGATTTTAATGAAAAATTCGTTATTGATGAAGGTACAAAAGGCGTCGCGTTATACGGGCGGAGAGTTGAACAGCGTGGTAAAAACCGCTGATATTCCCGTTAGATTTGCCTTTTGCTTTCCTGATGTATACGAGGTGGGAATGTCCCATCTGGGAATGAAAATATTGTATCATCTGCTTAACGAGAGGGAAGATACCTGGGTAGAACGTGTATTTACTCCCTGGCCCGATATGGAAGAGGTAATGCGAGAAGAAAAAAAACCTCTTTGCGGTCTTGAAAGCGGTGACCCTATAAAGAATTCCGGATTTGTAGGCTTTACCCTTCAATATGAGATGAGCTATACAAATATTTTAAATATGCTTGACCTTGCCGAAATACCCCTTTTGTCAAAGGACAGAGGAGAGAATATGCCCTTTGTATGCGCAGGAGGTCCTTGTGCCTATAACCCGGAGCCTTTAGCGGATTTTATGGATTTTTACCTGATAGGCGAGGGAGAGGAAATCTGGCAGGAGGTCATAGATGAATATGTAATCTGGAAAAATGCGGGCGAAAAAAGAACGGATTTCCTGAAACGTATTTCAAAAATCAAAGGAATCTACGTCCCTGCATTTTATGATGTGGAATATAATGAAGACGGTACGGTGAAAAAATATATACCCCTTTACGATTTTGTACCCGAAAAGGTAGAAAAACGTATTATCGAGGATATGGACAAGGTATATTATCCCGATAAATTTATAGTACCCTATATGGAGATAATCCACGACAGAATTATGCTGGAGCTGTTCCGCGGCTGTATTCGCGGTTGCCGTTTTTGCCAGGCGGGATTTATTTACCGTCCTGTTCGTGAACGCAGTGAAGAAAAGCTGGCACAGCTTGCCGATAAGCTGATTAAAAATACAGGCTATGAAGAAATGTCGCTGACCTCACTCAGCTCAAGCGACTATACCTGCCTGGAGGGATTGACCCTGAAATTACTTGATATGACAAAAGAGAAAAACGTGAACCTGGCGCTTCCGTCTCTCAGGGTAGATAATTTCTCCGTAGAGCTGATGGAAAAGGTACAAAGTGTACGCAAAAGTTCTCTTACCTTCGCGCCTGAGGCAGGTACACAGCGTATGCGTGACGTCATAAATAAAAATGTAACGGAAGAGGATTTGCTTCGCAGTGCGGCAATAGCCTTCGGCGGCGGTTGGACAAGCATTAAGCTTTATTTTATGATAGGTCTGCCGACGGAAACCGATGAGGACGTGGCAGGTATCGCACAGCTTGCCGAAAAGGTGGTAAATTGCTATTTTGAAAATACAAATGGCAAGCAACGGGGAAGAGGAAGAATTACCGTTAGTGTATCTTCTTTTGTACCGAAACCTATGACTCCCTTCCAGTGGGAACGTCAGAACACCATCGCTGAGCTTAAAGAAAAGCAATATTTGATTAAAGATAATATTCATTCGAGAATGATAAATTATAATTACCATGAATCCTATGTCAGCGTCCTTGAAGGCGTATTTGCCCGCGGTGACAGAAGACTTTCAAAGGTAATCTTAAACGCCCATAAATCAGGCTGCAGGTTTGACGGCTGGGACGAATATTTTGATTTTGAAAAATGGATGAAAGCCTTTGAAGAAGCAGGAATTGACCCCGATTTCTATACGGGCAGGAAAAGAGGCTTTGATGAAGTGTTGCCGTGGGATATTATTAATTGCGGCGTAAGCAAAGCCTTCCTCATTGCCGAATGTAAAAAAGCCTATGAGGAAACCACTACACCTAATTGCAGAGAAAAGTGCGCAGGCTGCGGTATGGCGGCAAGCTGCGGTGAAGCAAAAGGCGTAAGGAGGGTACAAAATGACTAAATATATTATAAAATTTTCAAAAAGCCCCGCCGTTAAATTTGTATCTCATCTGGATACGGTCAGGGTATTTGCCCGCGCTATGAGACGTATGGGCGTGAAATTGAGTCATTCACAGGGTTTTAATCCTCACCCGCTTATGACCTTTGCCCATCCTATGGGTGTGGGCATGTCAAGTAGCTGTGAATATGTTGAAATATCCCTGGACGAAGATATTTCCTCTGATGATTTGATGACGATGCTGAATGAGAGCCTCCCGGCAGGGTTTAAAGCTGCGGCAGTTAAGGTTAATACGGAAAAATCACCTTTTAAAGCCTTAACCTATGCGGAATACAGTGTTATAATCAAAGGTAAGAATTCTGCTTCTGTTACGGAGTTGATGGACCGGCCACAGATACTTATGGATAAGAAAACGAAAAGCGGAATTAAAGAAACGGATATCAAGCCTATGATACACACCGTTGAGGAAACAGCAAAAGAGGAAGAAGAAACCGAGCTTCGTGCCATACTTAAATGCGGAGGAGAAAACTTAAAACCGGAGCTTATGCTGGCGGCGGCAGAGAAATATATCGGAATAACTATGGAAGATTATATAATTCACCGTACAGGACTGATGGATGAAAGCTTAAATCCGTTGGTATACTTTGGGCAAAACATATAAAAATGCAACAAAAATGATAATAAAAATTATTTAAAATGTTGGAAATGATAGATTTTATTAAAAATATCTTGCAAATTTATCATTTTTCTGATATAATATAATTATTGTGTTGTGACTTTTTGCAGATAGAGCTTTGCAAAGGGTCTGACTCGTAAAAACTCAAGGAGGTGTCATATCATGGCAAAATGTGAAGTATGTGGAAAAAGCGTTTCTTTCGGCATCAAAGTCAGCCACTCCCACAGACGTTCAAACCGTACATGGAAACCGAACATCAGAAGCGTACGAGCTATCGTAAACGGAACACCCAAAAAGGTTAATGTATGTACACGTTGCTTGCGTTCGGGAAAGGTTCAGCGAGCTGTTTAATAAAAACTGAGCATTTGGGCAGTCCGCGGACTGCCGGACAGGACGCAAATGAGAATGGGCGGATAGGAAAATTCCATCTGTCCTTTTTTATGCTTAAAAGCACCCTTTGGGTGCTTTTAAAATTAGTCAGGTGGTTGAACCGATTAATGCTGCACAGACATAAAATAACACCCGAAGTCGATATAACTGACTTCGGGTGCTGTTTTTAATAAAGGCTGAGTCCGCTCAGGGCTGTGCCTAAGGTGATTTGTTTGCCATTTTCAAAGGTAAACATATCGAGAGCTTTGTTGTTATCGGGGTTGAGTTTGAGTGCCAGAAGGTCTCCGTTTGAGGTTGTCGTAAACTCGGCTACGGCTTCGTCAATTACTGTGGTGCCCCCGTCCTCGTATTTATTTAAACGCATAGAGTAGGTTTCCTGGTTGTAATTATCTGCGTAATATAAAATATCACCGTTTTTACCGCCGAAATACTGCATACCTATAGAATTTTCAATGGTAAAGATAATTTGATTTTTCTTTACATCATAGAGATGAGTTGTGTACATTGCACCTTCGGTTTCCGAAGAAACAACATAAGCTACCAGATTGCCGTTACGGTTAATCTGAACATGATCGGCTTTTTCAGCAATCTTCACAGGTGCCGACCAGCCGTTTTTGCCGTAAGTGCTGTATTTTAATGTTTTGTCATTTTCGTCTGTATAGGCAACGGCATTAACATCATACCCAAAGGAATGCTGACTGCCTGAATAGTTAAATCCGGCAGGTACGGTGCCATAGCTACCGTTTTTGGAAAGCAAGATGGCGCCATCGGTTTTCTGATATAACATATCGGCGCTGTTTTTCCAAAGAGCACCGTTATTAAAATAGAAATTATCGTAGTAATTCGTATCACCGCCGGCATATTGATAGGCATTAACAGCTGTATCAATAGAAAGGGCATCCTTGCCAAAGGGTCTGTAATAAAGAGTTCCCGAAGGCAAACCGTTATCAGATACTACAATATCGCCTAAGTGGATAAATCCCTTTGAAGGTTTATTTACAAATACAGGGCAATGCGCATCGTTATAATCGGACGAAAGCATAACAGCTTCACCGTTTTTAGCTGTCATCATCAGCTGTGCCTTATCATCTTTAACGGAAAGGTAAACGGCATTTTTACCGTCAGCAGAGCAATAAAAGGCTCTTGAAACCTCAGTTGCTATGCTTTTTGGTGCGGAAGAACCTTTTTCCAGGAACAGCTCACCGTTTTCAGCAGAGGTATCTGCTTTTTTAATATACCAGGCATTTTTTGTGCCGTCCGCAAAGCCGTAAAGGGGATAAGAGGTATCAACCTTAATAAGCGGCAGAGTTTCGATAGCTTCAACTTTTCCGCCTAAGGTGTATTTACATAAAACATTATTATCCGATTCGTCCTTTTTAACAAAAAGAACGGTTTTCCCGTCTGCCGCTATCACTAAAGTTCCGGGAAGGGCAGATGAATCAACCTGTACAGGCACATCGGTTTTCGGCGTAAAATAGGTTAAGGTGCTGTTCATAATATAAAAAACATTATCGCCGCCTGTGACAAAATCGGTATTAACCTGAAAACCTGACTGATTTTCGGCTAAAGCCGTAACAAATCTTTCGCCCTGACCGTTGTTATAATAAACATTTTTTACACCGTCCTCGGTTTTGGTGAAAATAGTCGGAGCAGAATCGGATTTTGAATCTAAACCCAGCAGGCTCAAAACAGGATTGGGAGAAGAAGGCATTGCTATTTCATAAAAGCCTGCAACAGCCGCCGCCCCAATCACTATAACGGCAATAACCGCTAAAATTATTTTGCCGAAAGGATTGCTTTTGGGAGCTTCGGGAATATACGTCGATTCGGGAAATTCGGTTCCGCCTTCCACGCAGTCGCATTCCGCGTAGTCGCACTCCTCACAGTTGCCTTCCACGCAGTCGCAGGTACATCCTTCACATTCCTCTTTAGCCGAATCATTTTCATCGGCAGGTACTTCATATACCTCAACCTCAATATCGTCATCTGCTTCTGCAGTAATATCCTCTTCACCGACAGGCTCGGCTTCAACCTCTTCCGCGATAATTGTCTCAGCTCCTTCAGCTGCCTTGTCGCTCTCAGAATCGGAATTTAAATCCAGACCGCAGGCGGGACAAACTTTTTCATCTTCGGCTAATTCGTAACCGCATTTTGGACAATACATATTTTTCAGTCTCCTTTAATCGAATTTATATTAATAATATCATTATATAACTATTTTGTACTAATGTCAACATTTTTAATAAAATTTACAATTTATTAAGAAATTATTGACATTTTATTTTAAAAGTAGTAAAATGTTTAAGTGAAGATGAAAATTGACGAGGAGTAATTACCGTGAAGAAAATTTTATTGATTGTTTTAATTTTTATTATGATACTGCCGTCGGTATATGCAAGAGAAGGGGAAAGCCTTACCATAGCTACAGGCTTTAAAACAACGGTATTAGAGGATGGCTTGTATAATATTGACGGAAACATCTACGTTCCCTTCGTTGAGCTTTGCGAGGCGATGGGGTCGATAATATACAGATATCCTGAATATAATAACTATTATGTAATTTCAAGAGAAGGGGACATTTGCAGTCATTCTCTTTATTACGATTCCTTTGAATTTAACGGAGAAAATATCACGGTCGGAATACCGTCAACCCATGATGATAAATATGAAATTTTAGTTCCCTTTGATTTGGCAGACAAAATGTATGACCTGGAAATAGAATATACAGACGGCGAGGCGCGTATCAAAAAAGAAATGTATACGGGATATTATAATAATCTGGTAAGCAGATTGCTTCAATATTCGATTTATGATGATTTCTATCCCGAAAAGTTTAAGAGATATTATAATTTCTACGGCAACAACCCCGATATGGATGCGGGGACTGTAATTAACAGCGTTAACCTGAATATGGACAAGGCGTGGTGTACAGATGAAAGTATAGTAACAAACCCGCAGGATTATCTGACGCTTGTTAACAAATACAACAGATTGCCGTATGATTATAATGCCGCAAATCTTGAACGGGTAGGGAATCTGTATAAAAAATTTTCTTACAGCGACTACTGCTTAGACCGCGAAGTTTATTACAAATATGTGGATATGTATGATGCGGCGGCAAGCGACGGACTGTCGATTAAGATAGTTTCTGCATATCGGACAGAGGATTATCAGAGAAATCTCTATAGCAGATACAAAAGCTCTTACGGCAAGGAATACGCAGACCGTTATTCGGCAAAACCGGGTTATTCGGAGCATCAGACAGGCTTTGCGGTGGATATAAATTCCTTATATACTTCCTTTGAAAATTCGGCGGAATACGCGTGGCTCAGCGAAAATGCCCACAGGTTCGGGTTTATCGAAAGATATAAAAAGGGTGCGGAATACATAACAGGCTATGCCTATGAACCATGGCATTACAGATATGTAGGCGTTGATGCCGCAACGGAAATTCACGAGAAAAATATTACCCTTGAGGAATATTATGCTACATATATCTATAAATCCAACTATAAGCTTGACAAGGACAGAACGTGGATGGAGGTTATAAGATATTACCATCTGGAGGCATAACAAAACGGAGACAGCAGGAAATGCCGTCTCCGTTTTTTATCAGTTAAAAAGGCTGCTGCCTCCTATAAATTCTTTTATAATAGATGAAGGCGGGATGGCTTCGGTATTAATCGGGCCAAAGGATTCGGAAAGTGACAGCAGATTGCAAACGGTATCATAATTTTCAAAATCCGTCGGCACATCCTTGAAAATAACCTTAAGATGGGGATAATAAACAGCCGCTTCGTAAACCAAAGACGAATTGAAAATCACATCGGCACGCTCCGCAAAAGGGAAAATGTTTTTTTTTGCACCCTCTTCGGCATAAGGCCACAGCTCAAAGGACAATTTATAATCTGCGTTACGGAAATAAAAATCGCGTACCAACCGCCGCATAAATCGGATTTTACGGGATTTTATCAGCTGACCGTCCGCATCGGTCAGAGCCGAAAGAGGCGAACAGTAGATTTTATATTTGTTTTGAGAAGGGATATTATAAGCCAACCCATCGTTTAAGCCGTGAATTCCCTCTACGATTATAACCTCTTTTTTTCCTAATGAGATATTCTGTTTACTCACGCTGCCGCTTAAAAAATCAAAGATGGGAACGGTAGCACAGCCTTCTTTAAGCAACATAGCTATATCTTCGTTAAACCGTTGATGGTCGATAGAATCAAAGGCTTCAAAATCAGGCTTGCCGTCACGGTTTTTAGGCATCAGCTCCGGTTTTTTATAGTAGTTATCCAAGGAAATGGAAACAGAAGTAACGCCCAGAACCCGCAAATGAAGCATAAGTCTTTGAGCAAACGAGGTTTTCCCCGACGAGGAAGGACCGCTGATAAATATCAGCTGTATATTTTCGGAAACGGTTGCGATAATTTTGGCAATATCGGAAATTTTTTGTTCGTGGCGTGTTTCGCTGAGATTAATAAGGGAAGCACAGCTACCACCGTTTAAAAGTCTGTTTATCTGCGAAACTCCGCTTAGCCCCAAATTTTCGCACCATTCCTTATATTCCCTACGGCATAAATCTATTTTATCCATATAAAATACTCCTTTCGGTATCTTTGTTATTACTTATATTAATTTTATATTATATGTCTTTTGCCCGGCAAAGTTTCCGAATACGATAATCTCGTTGCCGTAAGACAACATATCAAGTGCAGCTGCTTAAGGAAAAGACTTTATTTAGCTCGCGGAATACGAATTCAGCTGTGATATAATTGCTTCTTTAAACCAATTATATCACAAATCCGTTTCTGCTGCAACTGTTTTTTGGAAACAAAACAAAAAAGCAGAAAATGTATACAATTTGGTGATTTTAACCATGTGAAAACGAGAGAAATCAAAAGATTTAGTGAAAAACGACAAATAAAATAAATATACTTTTTATTAAACGGTTAAAACAGCCGATTTTAGAGCTTGATATTTTGGTGATTTTGGTGTAAACTGTAGGTGAAGAGAGAAAGGAAGAAACACAGACATCGCTGAGGCGGTGAATATATTAAAGGGAGGCGTTACCGTTGAGAAAGTAGTTTTGAAATCAGAGATTAGAAAAATGAGGAGATTCCATTGAAAAATAAATAGTTGAAAATTTATGATAAATTGATATAAATGGGGCGATTGTAATGTATAGAATGATAGGTCGCAGAAAAATCTAAAAGCGAAAGGGTGAGACCACCAGAAACTTTAGCTTAACCCGGTATAACCAATTTATATAGAGATAGAATAAGTCATTGGGAGGGGATAACATTGAAGAATGTACCCACCTGGATTAAAGAACATAAATTAAAATTTAATATATGAACAATTAATGGCGACTTACAACAGTGGTCGCAAAGCATAAATAATATGAACGTCTGAAAAAAGACGCTAAATAAAATCGCAGGTGCCTTGCGAACAGAAATAAGGTGCAAATAATCAAGGAGGAGATTACCTTCAAGTAGTATTTTAGAAAAAAATATTAACCGAGGAGGATAAGGTCTTCAAATAGTGACTTAACTAAAGATATAATAAGAATCGCACAGCAAAAGCTGTGCGATTTTTTGCATATAAACCGTATGACATAAAGAGAAAAATAAAAACAGCCCGAACACTATGTATTCAAGCCATTCTTATGGTCTGAGTGGGGAGACTTGAACTCCCGGCCTCTTGAACCCCATTCAAGCACGCTACCAAACTGCGCCACACCCAGATATATTTAAGTTACTAATATATTATACCACAGTTTTTTTGAAAAATCAATAGGAAAATTATATTTTTATTATAATTTTCCTACTGATTTTTTTGTTGATTTTAACTAATTTTTTGTATATTATTCACATAACAACGCTTTCTGAGACGCTTTTCTGTATTGGGAAGGAGACATATTCATTTGTCGGGAAAAAATATTTATAAAATGCGAGGAGTCGCAAAAACCTGTTTTTTCGGCAATATCAGATATGGACAGGGAGGTTCCTGATAATAAGTCCTTAGCAGCATCAATCCGACATTGAAGCAATAGCTCGGAGGGGGTTGTATTAAATGTATCGGAAAATTTTTTGAAATAGGAGCTACGGGACATATTTGCTGTTGAAGCTAATCGGGCTACGGTGATTTTTTCATCATATTTCTCATATATAAGAGAGAGACTCGCGGCAAAAAAACTATCAGGACTTTTTTTATTTTTGTGTTGAAGTTCGTAATATTTACAAAGGTCGGTTATCAGTATAAGCGCGGCACTTTCGCAAATTATAGTGGAGTATTTCGAAGGAGTTTTTAAATTGTTTAAAATAATATCAACGGATTTTTTTATATTGCATAATTGGTTGCCGGTGACTTTAAGAAAATAATCACCGCAGCCGGAGAGTCTCATCAGAGGCTCTACCTTAAATAATGTACTAAAGTAAGGCAACGAGTAAAGTGGTGATAAATTTTTCTTAAAAAAATCATCATGAATAAGTACGTTAAGCACAGAAAAATTTCTGTTTTCTTTATATCCGTGTTTTATATTTGGCGGAATGATAAAGACATCACCCTTTTGAACCTCGAACATTTCGTTTCCTAAATAATGTGCACCTGTTCCGCCTAAAACTATATTTATTTCACAAAACGCATGACTGTGCATATCTATTGAATAGTGAGGCATAATGCCGGCGGTAATTTTACAATCAGTATTATTAAAAAAATCTGCAATTTCCCAATGACTTTTATATAGATCAGCAAGCTTTTCAGGGTACATATGACCACTCCTTTGGACGATTATACAATTTAATTATATTTATATACGTTGATTATATCATATAATTTTGATAAAATCAAGATATAAATTTAATGGAAGATGATGAAAATGCTGTCCGAAAGAATAAAAATGATTGCAAAAAAATCAAGAGAACAGGGGCAACACAGCCCGGAAAACAGCTTTAATTATGATAAAAACATGTATGCCCTCGGTAAATACAAGGAATTGCCTATTCGCGAGAAGGTGACACGGGCTGTAGCGGATGCTATAGTAAATCAAAAAATTTATATTGAACCCTATGATGAAATAATTGGACGTATATTCTTTTTTAATGATAAGGAATGTAAAGAGTGTGATCCGGCGTTTGATTATGTGAGTGAGCCTGAAGAAAAAATACGGAAAGAGCTACCGGACTATGAGGAGTTTTCAAAATATCAGCTGGGAGGAACACATTACAGAGGTCATATAGCATGGCGGTATGATAAAATATTACAGCTGGGAACAGAGGGAATGAAGCAACAATACCGCGAAGCCATAAGCCGCACGGATGATGAAAAAAGTAAGGAATTTTGCCGGGGAGTAATCATAATGTTGGAGGCACTTGAAAGATGGAACGACAAGCATATTGAGGAGCTCGAAAAAAGGAATATGAAAACACAGGCAGAGCGTTGCAGAAGCTTGGGGAGACCGGCAAGAACTTTCCGCGAAGCAGTACAAACATACTTTATGCAATATATGGTGGTGATGAAAGAATTTCCTGCGGGAGGAAATGGACCGGGCAGATTAGATTATTACCTGTGGCCGTATCTTGAAAGGGATTTGAAAAATAACAAATGCACACTTGAAGAAGCAAAAGAGATTATACAGGAACTGTTTATAAGAATTGATGCACCCTTTACAGATTCGGACGGGTGGGTTGAGGCAATAGTGGTAGGCGGAACTTATCCTAACGGCTTATCGGCAGTTAATCCGTTATCATACATTATGGTGGAAGCGATTATGGAGCTTGATATTATACATCCTACGGTATATATAAGACTTCCGGAAAATCCACCGGAGGATTTTTTGGAGCTTAGTGCTAAATATCTTAAATACGGAAAAAATCGTGCTCAGCTGTTTTGCGACAAAAATATTATAAAGACTCTTGTAAATCACGGGGTTTCTTTCCGTGATGCCGTCGACTATTACAGCGGCGGATGTATGGAAATAGGTATTCAGGGAATGAGCTGTGACTACCTTTTTAATGGTTTACATAATATTTTAAAAATTGTGGAGCTGTCGACAACGGGCGGATTATCTTTAAATGACGGAGTGCAGGTGAACAGCTTCCGAGGCAGAGGGCTGAAGGAATTTAATAATTTTGAAGATTTCTATATGGATTTTATCGGAGAAACACGTAGAATTATAACTATGTTTTTAAAGGCACAGGATATATACAGCGAAGTGGCGGAAGAAAAATCACCGGTATATTTGCTGTCATCTATGCTGGAGGACGCATTGAAAAAATGCCGCGGTATGCATAGTGGGGGTGCAAGATACCATGATTACGGAGCTATTCCTATGGGGCTTCCATCGGCCGCGGACTACCTGTTTGCGATAAAAAAGGCGGTATTTGACGATAAAATATGCTCGGCTGAAGAATTGGTCGAAGCCTTGAAAAATAATTTTTCAGGCTATGAAAACTTGCGACAAAAACTTAAAGGAATACCAAAATACGGGCAGGAAGATAAAGAAGCGGATGAAATGATGAGCAGACTGTGCAGCGATGTCTGAGAGATATATGATTCCTATGTTACGAGATTTGGCGGCAGAGGTAAGGCTGTTGTATTTACCTTTGAATGGGCAGCGTGTTGCGGAAGTATTATAGGGGCGACTGCTGACGGGAATTTTGCAGGGCATCCCGTTGCACATGGTGTAACTCCGCAGAGTGGTGCTATGACGAAGGGAATTACTGCGGCAATTAATTCATGTACTTCAATTCCTTTTGAGGATTTTTCGGCAGGGGCATCTACGATGTGGGATATGGACGAAGGCTGGGCGACTACAGACGTTATAAAAACTATTTTTACGGTATTCTTTGAAAAAGGAGGACAAATATTCCAAGGGAATATGACGGATGTAAAAAGCTTAGAGCTTGCAATGGAGAATCCGGAGGATTACCCGGATTTAATGGTACGGGTAGGAGGATTTTCGGCTCGGTTTATACATTTGAACTCCGAGGTGCAGTTGGAGATTATTAACAGGGTACGTCACAACAAATAAAAAAACTATGAACCTTCGTTTTTGCGAAGGTTCATAGTTTTTATTATAAAGCTACTTTTTCACACAGATTTTTAAGTGCTGCACCGCGGTGACTTATTTGGTTTTTTTCGTCTGCGGTAAGCTCGCCGAAGGTTTTGGCAAACTGTTCAACATAGAAAACAGGGTCGTAACCAAACCCGTTTTCACCTATGGGGGAGTCGGTTATTTTGCCGTAACATTCTCCGCGGGCGGTGACGGTTTTGCCGTCCGGATACACAATGGCTACCACCGAAACAAAACGTGCGGTCCTGTCGGTCAAGCCTTCCATATTGGCAAGGAGTTTATTAACCCTGTCCGTATCGCTACCTTCACAGTACCTGGCGGAATGAATGCCCGGCTGCAAATCAAGAGCTATAACCTCAAGACCTGAATCATCAGCAATTACAGGCATATTGGACACCTCACAAAAGGCGTTTGCCTTTATTAGCACATTTTCTTCAAAGGTTAACCCATTTTCTTCGGGGTCGATAGCTATTCCTACATCTCCTGCGGAGATGACCTCAAAGCCGAGAGGTGATAAAATTTCTGAAAATTCACGTAGCTTGTGAGCGTTATTTGTCGCTGCAAGTATCTTCATTTTTACACCTACTCTGCGGAAATAATGTAGTAATAAACAGGTTGACCGCCGTATTGTAGTGATATATCACATTCGGGATATTCCGCCTCTAATTTATCACAAAGAGCTTGTGCGGTTTTCTCCTCAATGTCGTTGCCGTAGTAAACAGTAATGACACCCGTATCATCGGTGCAAATATGACTGCAAACCGACAGCGCCGCTGTTTCTGCAGACTTTTCTGCGGCTACGATGCTCTTACCCGAGAGGGCTATTATATCGCCTTCTTTAATGGTTAAACCGCCCGACTCGCTGTCGCGGACAGCGTAGGTCACAAGACCGGTCTCAACCAGCGAAGCGGCTTCTTTCATATTTTCGGCGTTTTCATCGGCACTCAGGCATACATCAAAGGAAATCAATGCCGATATGCCCTGAGGCAGAGTGGTTGTGGGAATAATTTTCACATCACAGTCCACCATAGTGACACTTTGTTCAGCCGCTAAAATAATATTTTTATTATTAGGGAAAACATATACGGTTTCGGCATGAGCCTTCTTGATAGCATCGGCAATGTCGCCGGCGCTGGGGTTCATAGTCTGCCCGCCTTCGATAATTTCCGCGACACCTAATTCTTTTAAAATTTCAGAAAAGCCCTCGCCGGAGGATACCGACACAAAAGCATAAGGCTTTTTAGGCGTATCGGGTGCGGAAATGGTTTCTTTATGCTGGTGACGCATATTATCTATTTTGATATTTATAAGTCCGCCCAGCTTTAACGCTTCCTGAAGGGCAATACCCGGATTATCGGTATGAACGTGGACTTTTATTACGTCAAAATCTTCGATTACAAGCATACTGTCGCCGATTTCCGATAAAACGCTGCGAAGCTTGCTTACATCAGAAAGATTATCTTTTTTCTTTATAATAAATTCTGTACAGTATCCGAAGGTAATTTCCTCGCTGCCGATTGTCATAGCAGGGGTGTTATCGGCGGCAGTCTCTGATGCACTGCTGCTTTCAATAATTTTCCCTTCGGTAAGAACATAATACATTCCCTGTAAAATACAAAGCCAGCCCATACCGCCTGCATCTACAACACCTGCTTCAGCAAGCTTTTTCAGCATAGTGGGAGTCTTTTTAAGTGCATCGGAGGCACCGTCAACCGCCCCACGCATAACGGCAGTAATATCATCGCTTTTTTCAAAAGCCTTTGCCGCGCCTTCGGCACAGCCGCGGGCTACGGTTAAAATAGTACCTTCCGTAGGCTTCATAACGGCATTATACGCCGTATCGGATGCAACCTTAAATCCGTGAGCCAATGATTTTGCGGTAAACTCGCCGTGTTCGCCTACACCCTTAGAGAGACCTCTGAAAAGCTGCGACAGTATTACACCCGAATTTCCACGGGCGGATTTGAGGGTTGCGGAAGCAATTTTTTCGCAAATTTCCGGAATATTTGTTTCGTTGCAATTTTTAACAGCTTCAGCCGCACCTACCATAGTGAGGGACATATTTTTACCCGTATCGCCGTCAGGAACGGGAAAAACATTCAATCTGTCTATTTCATCTCTGTTATTCCCGAGAAAATTTGACGCGGAAATAATCATATTACAAAAAGTAAGACTATCCATTCTTCAACCTCCGTTAATCTACAACCTTTATGGTTTCTACGTGAATATTGAATTTGCCTACCTCAATACCTGCAAAATGCTCAAGCTGGTATTTGACACTTTTTCTGATACTCTCGCTTACGGTGTGCATATTAATTCCGTAGGTTGTTGCAATATGCAAATCTATTGACAGCTTTCCGTGTTCAACTTTGGTTTTAACGCCTTTTGAAAGGCTTAAAATGCTCTTATCATTTAAAAGCTTTCCGTTACCGCTTGACGTAAGACCTATTACACCATAACAGTTTGTTGCAATTTTAGCTATGGTTTTAACCAATACTCCGTTTGAAATTTTAATATCGCCTTTAATTGTTTTAATAGTTATTGCCATAATTATCCATCCTTCCTATGTGTGATGCTTACCTGTTTTTAATGTAAATGTAAATTTTGTATATTCATTTGGTATGCTGACAACAGTAATGTTACGGTTATGAGTGCGGATAATACTTTTAACCATATACAGCCCAAGCCCGACACCGGTTTTATCCATACTGCGTGACTTATCGGTTTTATGAAATTTATCCCAAATCCGGTCAATATCCTGAGGCGAAATGCCTTCGCCTGAATTTTCAACACTTATATATGCAGTATCGCCTTTTATATGAGTTGCAAGACTTATATACCCGCCGGGATTAACAAATTTAACGGCATTGTCTATTAAATTTGTCACAACCTGAGTAATGCTGTCCTGGTTGGCGGTGACGGGACAGCTGTCTTCTTCAAAGGTGAGACGCACGTCCAAGCCTTTTTCTTCAATTTTATTTTCAAATTTAATTATAGCTATCCGAAGAAGCTCGTTAATATCAAAATTATCGTAAACTATATCTTTAGAGCCCGATTCCAATTTGGCAACATCAAGCAAATCGTTTACAAGTCTCGTAAGACGGTTGGTTTCGCTGATTACAAGGGTAATGTATTCCGCGTGCTTTTCGGGAGGAATAGTACCGTCTAAAATCCCCTGCAGAAATCCCGTGATAATCGTCATAGGGGTGCGAAGCTCGTGAGAGACGTTGGCAATAAAGGAATTTCGGGTCTTTTCCTGAGACTGAAGTGCCGCGATGATTTCATTGAAATCATCAGACAAATGCTTTAATTCTCCTCCTAAATTAAGGTTGAGCCTCTTTTCAAAATCACCCTTTGCTATAAGCTTGAGCGCATTATTTATTTCTCTTATGGGAGATTCTATATTTTTTGATATAACAAAGGAAAATATACCCGTTAAAATCAACGCAATAAACAGAACAAAGACAAAGGGTTTAAAGACCTCGTGCTTCATTTCCGATAAATAGGGAACGGGCAGAAGTGCAAAAACACCTCCGACAACCTGATTGTTATGGTTTACAGGCTTACCGATTAATATGACGGGACTGCTGAAAATATCGTTGAAATTATCTACACGGTTAATGGATTTGCCGCTCAGAACCTCGTTTGTACTCATCGTGGGTAGCTTTCCACCTGCTTCAATGAGTGCCACTGTTGCCGAGGAAGAACAAACCTGAATATTTTTTTGCCTGTCAAAAACTATTATATGCGAGCCTGAGGTCAAACTGTACACATCTATTATTCTGGAATACTGAAATCCGTTTATTTCTGCTTCTGAAACATAAGCCACAACACTGTCAAGAGTGTCGGAAAGCTCCTCGGATACCTTGGAGGCAACATAGTTATTCAGGAAAAAATGAACAGATATACCAACAATTAAAAATCCCAAAATCACTATTGAGAAGCATTGGATAAAGATTTTCCTACGCAAAAAGCATCACTCCTTGGCAACGATAAACCTCCGCCGCCTTTATTTAACACGACTACGGTTTTTATTTAGCCGACAGTTCAAATTTATATCCTACTCCCCAGACCGTTTTAAGTGACCAATCACAACTGCTGCCTTCAATTTTTTCCCTGATACGTTTTACGTGAACGTCAACGGTACGGGAATCCCCAAAGAAATCGTAACCCCAGATTTCATCGAGGAGCTGCTCTCTGGTAAATACCTTATTGGGATGAGTCGCCAGAAAATACAAAAGCTCCAGCTCCTTCGGCGGCATATCAAGCCTGTTCCCGCAAGCCTTTATTTCGTAATTTGACATATTAATCTCAATGTTGTCATAGGAAATAATTTTCAAATCGTTATCCTTGGTTTCAAACCTGCGAAGAACAGCCTTTATCCGCGCCACAAGCTCGCGGGTATCAAAGGGCTTGGCAATATAGTCATCCGCACCCATCTCAAGCCCCAGCACCTTATCAAAGGTATCGTCCTTGGCTGTCAGCATTATTATGGGAACAGCACTGGTTTTTCTGATTTCGCGGCATACCTCAAAGCCGTCCTTGCCCGGTAGCATTATATCAAGCAACACTAAAGAAGCAGATACAGTCTTAAGCTTTTCAAGAGCTACAATACCGGTGTTTGCAATTTCAACGGTATACCCTTCTTTTTCAAGATACAGCCTTATAAGCTCGCAGATATTATGATCATCATCAACCACAAGAATTGTATGATTTGACATTTTGATGCCGCCTTTCGTAAAGATTAGTTTAAACCTATATTATAAGTATATATTATATTTTGCGGTTTGTCAAGTCGCAGAAAAATATTTGGCTTACAAAATAAGATTATTTGTAATATAAAAATTGATGTTTTTTGTCTTTTTTTGCGCGAAGCTGAGAAAAAAGCATACAAAATTAATAAAAAATTAATAAAATGCGTAAAAATACTTGACAGTTTGCAAAAAAAAGTATAAAATATAAGGGTACGTATTATATGCTAAAATATATTATTGTGCAATTATCAGATAAATTATTTACAAAAGTGGAGGTGCCGGAAAGAGAGTATGGAGTTAATTCATTACTTAATTATGGTGCTTGTGGCTGTTATATTTGGCGTTATTGGTGTGTTCATCGGTATAATATACAGAAAAAATATTGGTGAAAAAGCAATAGGCTCTGCGGAAAAGGAAGCGGCTAAAATACTTGAAGAAGCTAAAAAATCTGCTGAAGATATAGCAAAAAGTGCACAAGCACGTAAGAAGGAAGCGATGATTGAGGCTAAAGAAGAGATACATAAAAATCGTGTTGAATTTGACCGTGAGTTCAAAGAAAGACGAAGTGAAATATCTCGCCAAGAGCGTCGTATAACACAAAAAGAGGAAACCTTGGATAAGAAAACCGAGGCTCTTGAAAAAAGAGAAGAAAATGTAGCAAAAAAACAAAGTGAAATGGAAGCTGCTCAGGCGGAAATACAAGCACTTAAGGAGAAACAGTTAAGTGAGCTTGAAAAAATTTCCGGGATGAAACGCGAAGAAGCTAAAGACATTATATTACGTAATGTAGAAAGCGAAACTCGTCACGAAGCGGCAATGCTTATTAAATCCATAGAGGATGAGGCTAAGGAAGAAGCGGAAAATCGCGCAAGAAAGATTGTAGGACTTGCAATCCAGCGTTGTGCGGCAGACCACGCGGCTGAGGTAACAGTATCTGTTGTAAACCTGCCCAGCGATGAAATGAAGGGCAGAATTATCGGTCGCGAAGGCAGAAACATCCGTACCCTTGAAACCTTAACAGGTATTGACCTGATAATTGATGATACGCCGGAGGCTGTTATTTTATCGGGCTTTGACCCTGTGAGACGTGAGGTTGCAAGACTTGCTCTTGAAAAATTAATTCATGACGGACGAATTCATCCGGCAAGAATTGAAGAAACTGTGGAAAAAGCAAGACGTGAAGTGGAAAACACTATCAAACAGGAGGGCGAACGTGCTACCTTTGAAACGGGTGTTCACGGGCTGCATCCTGAGCTTATCAAGCTGCTTGGTAAACTTAAATACAGAACCAGCTACGGTCAGAATGTTCTTATGCATAGCATTGAGGTGGCTCATCTGTCGGGAATTATGGCGGCTGAAATGGGTGTGGATATTAATCTTGCTAAACGTGCAGGCTTGCTCCATGATATTGGTAAGGCGATTGACCATGAGGTTGATGGCTCTCACGTTGATATTGGTGCAAATATCGCAAGAAAATATAAAGAAAGCAGTGAGATTGTTCACGCAATTATGGCACATCACGGTGATGTTGAAGCAAACACCATTGTGGCGTGTATTGTTCAGGCGGCGGATGCTGTTTCGGCGGCAAGACCCGGCGCAAGACGTGAAAATATTGAAACCTATATTAAACGTCTCGAACAGCTGGAAGCCATTGCAACCAGCTTTGATGGAGTTGAAAAATCCTTTGCAATTCAGGCAGGCCGTGAGGTTCGTATTATGGTTAAGCCTGAAGATGTCAGCGATGAATCAATGCTCCTTGTAGCTAAAGATATTGTTAAGAAAATTGAAGAAGAGCTCGAATATCCCGGACAGATTAAAGTAAATGTAATCCGTGAAGTTCGTGCAATAGAATACGCGAAATAATTTATTTGATTTATTAAAGCAGCTTAATAAAAGCTGCTTTAACCATTATTTTAGGAAGTGAAGTCATATTTATGAATTTTTTATGTATTGGTGATATTGTAGGCAGGCAGGGAAGTGAAATGGTTGCTGCACAGCTTAAATACATTAAACAGGACTACGATATTGATTTTGTAATTGCCAACGGCGAAAATGCCACAACAGGCAACGGAATTAACAGAGAACGTGCCGATATGCTGCTTGATTGCGGCGTAGATGTGATTACGCTGGGGAACCACGCTTTTTCCAAATCAAAACAGGTAACGGAGCTTTTTCGCGACGGTTATCCCATAGTAAGACCAATCAATATGCAAAAAGCAACGCCGGGAGAGGGCTTCATAATCAAAACCTGTGGCGGCAAGAAAATAGCAGTTATAAACGCTATGGGAAGGGTTTATATGATACCCGGCGATTGTCCCTTTACGGCGATAAAGGAATGCATATCGGAAATTGATGCAGATATAATTTTTGTAGATTTTCACGCAGAAGCAACCAGCGAGAAAAAAGCATTGGGCTATTATCTCGATGGCGAAATAACCTGCCTTTTCGGCACTCATACTCACGTGCAGACGGCGGATGAACAGCTTTTGCCGAAAGGAACGGCATATATTACGGATTTGGGAATGACGGGGCCTTATGTGTCGGTGCTGGGAGTAAAAAAAGAATGTTCTATAAAGAAATTCCTCACAATGCAGCACGAAAAATATGAAAATGCAGACGGAAGCTGTATGCTGAGCGGAATTATTGTTTCTGTAGGCGAGGATAATATGCCTACCGGAATACAAAGGATAAATTTAAGATAAAATCGGGGCGGTGAGAAGCCGATTAAAAACGATGAAAAATTGCCTGCGATTATTTATCTTTCTATTTACAAAAAAAGAACATAAGAATAGTATAAATCGCATAAACCCGGGTGGGCTGAGTAAAATTGCTAAAAAAAGTATAATTTTCTATTGCAATGTTACAAAAAATATGGTATAATTAGGTTGTGATGCCTGAAAATGGCAGAAAAATATATAAAAGGAGCTGTATAAAATGGAAAAAATGATACCGTTTTTAGTTTTAGCGGTTGCCGTTATAGCATTGATTTTTGCAGTGTTTAAGTTTTATTCGGTAAAAAAACTTTCTGAAGGAACTGAACAGATGGCGGATATTTCGCAGAAAATTCGTAAGGGTGCTATGGCATATCTGAAAAGACAGTACAAAACTGTAGGCGTATTCTTTATTGTTATGATTGTAATCTTAACCGTTCTTGCGGCAACCGGATTTTTAACATTCTTTGTCCCTGTTGCGTTTTTAACAGGCGGTTTGTTTTCGGCTATCTCGGGCTTTGTAGGTATGAAGATAGCTACTTATGCCAATTCCCGTACGGCAAACGGCGCAAGAGAGGGTCTTGACAAGGGCTTGAAAATTGCATTTTCATCAGGTACGGTTATGGGTATGACGGTTGTAGGCTTAGGCTTGTTGGATATCAGCGTATGGTATGCGCTTTTAACCTTTGTGTTTGGGCTTCCCGTTGAAGATGTTATGGCGGCAATGCTTACCTTCGGTATGGGAGCAAGCTCAATGGCTCTTTTTGCAAGAGTGGGCGGCGGTATTTTCACAAAAGCTGCCGATGTGGGCGCTGACCTTGTAGGTAAGGTTGAAGTAGGTATCCCTGAGGATGACCCGAGAAATCCTGCTTGTATAGCAGATAACGTAGGTGATAACGTAGGTGACGTTGCAGGTATGGGCGCGGATTTATATGAATCTTATGTAGGTTCAATAATATCCTGCGGAGCACTTGCTGTAGCGGCGGGTCTAGGTATAAAAGGGGTTTTACTGCCGATGGCAATTGCGGCTGTGGGTATACTGGCATCTATAGTTTCAACCTGGTTTGTATCCACAAAAGAGGGTGCAACTCAGAAAATGCTTTTAGGCTCACTGAGAAAAGGTACATATTCTGCGGCAGTAATTTCTGCTGTACTTAATCTTGTTTTGGTTTGGTTTATGCTTCCCAACGAAATGGGTCTTTTCGGAGCTATAGTTTCGGGACTTCTGGCAGGTGTACTGATAGGCTTCTTTACGGAATATTATACATCAGACTCTTATAATCCTACACGTAAGCTGGCTGAATCTTCAAATACGGGTAGCGCAACCATTATTATTGACGGTGTGGCCCTGGGTATGAGCTCAACAGCTATTCCTGTAATTATTGTAGGTGTATCAATTATTGTAAGCTATTTCTGTGCAGGCGGTATATCTTCATTTGCTTCGGGACTCTACGGCGTAGGTCTTTCAGCTGTGGGAATGCTTGCAACCCTGGGAATTACCCTTGCAACCGACGCATACGGACCTGTTGCGGATAACGCAGGCGGTATAGCCGAGATGTGCGGATTGCCTAAAGAGGTAAGAGAAAGAACAGATGCACTTGATTCTCTCGGAAACACAACAGCGGCTACGGGCAAAGGCTTTGCTATTGGCTCGGCGGCACTTACGGCACTTGCCTTGATTGTTTCCTATACAGATAAAATTCAGACTATTGACGGAAGTCTTTTAGATTTAAGCATAACAAATCCTGCAACCTTAATCGGTTTGTTTGTGGGCGCAATGCTTCCGTTCTTGTTCTCAGCAATGACAATGCGTGCGGTAGGTCGTGCAGCACAGAAAATCGTTGTAGAGGTAAGAAGGCAGTTTAAAGAAATCAAAGGACTTATCACAGGTGAAGCTGAAGCTGATTATGAGACCTGTATTGATATTTGTACAAAATCATCATTGAAGGAAATGATAGCTCCGGCGGCACTTGGCATACTTTCGCCGATTATTGTAGGTGTTATCCTCGGTTGTAACGGCGTTGTAGGTATGTTGGCAGGTGCACTTGTGTCGGGTTTTGTACTTGCGATTATGATGTCCAATGCAGGTGGTGCATGGGATAATGCAAAGAAATATATTGAAGCAGGGAACTTTAACGGAAAAGGCTCAGAAAACCATAAGGCTGCTGTAGTAGGCGATACGGTAGGCGACCCCTTTAAGGATACAGCAGGACCTTCGGTAAATATTCTGATTAAACTGCTTTCTATGGTATCAATTATTTTCGCGGCGGTTGTTGCGGCTTACGGTGGAATGGGAATATTCTAATAAAAACAATAAACGGGAATTTGGTTTCAAATTCCCGCTTTTTTTATTTAAAAACACCGGATTGAAGCTTTCTGACATAGAAAAATCAAAAATGGAACAATTAAAATGTTGCACAAGAAATAAAGAAATTTTTGTGCAAAGTATACATTGCGTGCAACAGGGCAATATGATAACATTATGATATAAATAAGAAGGATGATTAATATGAAAAAGAAAGTTAAAATCGGTGTGGTTGGTGCGTTTCGCGGGAAAACTATGATAGATGTTTTAATGACCTACAGAGATGATGCGGAGCCGGTTGCGATTTGTGACAGATTTGAGCCTGCACTTATCAATGTAAGACATCAGGCTGAAGAGCTTGGACTGATGAACATTGCTTATTATAATAATTTTGAGGATTTTCTGAAACACGACCTTGATGCAGTAGTATTGGCAAACTATGCAACGGAGCATGCTCCCTTTGCTGTTAGATGCTTAGAAGCGGGCATGCACGTATTATCCGAGGTATTGCCTTGCGAGACCATGGCACAGGCTGTTGAGCTTATTGAAGCGGTTGAAAAAAGCGGAAAGGTTTATGCCTATGCGGAGAATTATTGTTATATGAGACACGCCTTTGAAATGTGGAAAACCTATAAAAAAGGTGAAATCGGCGAGGTAATGTACGCTGAAGGTGAATATATCCACGACTGTTCATCCATTATACCGCAAATTACGTATGGCGATAAAGACCACTGGAGAAACAGATTATACCCTACATTTTACTGCACACATAGTCTGGGTCCTATTCTTACTATTACAGGCAAGCGTCCTGTTAAGGTTGTGGGCTATGAAACACCTCCGGCTATGGAATCATTTAAAAAATCCGGTTCTCGTTTCACTTCGGGGATAGAGATGGTTACGCTTGAAAACGGCGCTGTGGTTAAAAGCATTCATGGTGGTCTTAAGAGAGAACCGGGGTCTGTAAATTATCAGGTATATTGCGAAAAAGGAATGATGGAAAGCGGCAGATTTGATGAGAATAATGTTTTTAATTATTATCAGGAGGGAGATAAGCTGTGTGAGGGTGAGTGGAAAAAATACAACCCCGAAGCTGATATTCAGGCTGAAATGGTTAAAAATTTTGAAGGTCACGGCGGTAGCGATTTCTATGCTACATATTTCTTTATTCAGAAAATTCTCGGTAACGAGGACGGAAAGTGGAGTATAGACGTGTATACCGCTGTGGAAATGGGCATCTGTGGAATCTTGGCATGGCGTTCTATATTAAACGGAAACGTGCCTATAGCTGTTCCCAATTTAAGAAACAAAGAGGAAAGGGATGCCTACCGCCA
The DNA here is from genome assembly GCA_045534775.1 of Clostridia bacterium. Taxonomy (GTDB): domain Bacteria; phylum Bacillota; class Clostridia; order RUG12999; family RUG12999; genus JAZOTK01. Next base: position 45,061 of record JAZSKI010000008.1, read on the forward strand.
TGACCATGCCTGTACAACCCCTGAGGTTGCAGGGGACAGCTTATTGCCTAAAACAACCTACGATTTGCCGGAGATTCCCGATGAATTTTATAAACATGTTGAAAATCTGTGGCGCGAAGGTAAGAATATGAACGGTGATAAGGATACAATTTATTCGGCTATCCTTGATGTGACCGATGAGAAAAATAAAGGAAACTAACGGTAATGAGCATAACGAAAAAGATTTCCGATGAGCTGGGCTACAGCAAATCTACAGTCAGCCGCGCACTTAATAACTGCGGGGGCGTTGATATTGCTACTAAAGAAAGAATTATAGATGCGGCACTTAAATACGGATATCGCAGATATTTAAGTGCCGACATCGGCATTGTTATGCCTGCTGTGCCTCGTTGCTTCTGGAAAAATGCTCAAATCCTTCTAATGAATAAATTAGAAAAAGTCGGTGTTGAAAAAAGGGTTTTTTTATACCCCGGTCGTTACGATGTGGAGGATGCGCTCAGATGTGTAACAGAGGCGATTGACTGTGGAATATCGGTCTTGGTGGCGGCGGTGCCGGATACCAAAGAAATCAGAGAAAAGCTGGAAGAATATTCCGACAAATTGCTTATAATCCTGTTTGAAGAAGATGTTGAGGTAAAAAATGCCTTTTATGTGGGAGAAAACCATTTTGAAAGCGGGTACAAGCTTATAAGCACATATATGGATAATTTTAAAGGAAGAAACCGTTTTGTGTCCGTGTGCGGAAGGGAAAGCAATGTGGTGCAGCTACGGCTTGACGGAATAAAGAAGTTTTTGGCGGAGAAAGATTTTTTGTTAAAAGAGATGAACATACCAATGAATAAAAATGCGGGGGCTTCTGTGATAGCAAGAATGCTAAATGAAATCAAAGAAGAAACGGACTGCGTAATTTGCCTTGATGACGGACTTGCACAGGTATACAGCGGAATATATAAGCTTAAAATGGGCGGAAAAATACATTGCATAGGCTTTGATAAGGGCGGTATTTCGGAAGAGGATATTAAAAATAAAATTATAAAATTGAACTGCTGCTGTGATCTGGAATTGCAGATAACAAGTACAGCAGAATATGTAAAAAAATATATTGAGGATAATATGTATCCTGACAAAAAATACAATTATATAAAAGAAAAATTTATTATGTATTAAAGGGGATATTAAATGCTGTATTACGGGCTAATTGTACTTGCGACTATTATGTTTTCTACACAGTTTTTCTTAACGCAAGGGTATCAAAAATTGAGGGGTGACAGTCTGGAGGCTTCGCTGATCTATACGGCGGAGGGCGCGGTTGCCAACATTATTATGATGTTGATACTGTCAAAATTCAATATTGGGTTTTCGTGGTTTTCTTTTCTGGTTGCCATAGTTTATTCGGCGGTTCTTGTAACAAGTACATACTTTTCCATAAAAGCTCTTAAAACCGCTAATTTATCGGTTTACTCAATGTTTCTGATGTTGGGCGGAATGTTACTGCCTTTTTTATACGGGATATTATGCTGTAACGAAGAGCTTACCGCGGGGAAAATTGTTTGCTGCGGACTTATTTTTGCGGCAATGGCAATGACGGTTCAAAAGGGAAGTGCCAAAAAAGGAGCCATAAAATTTTATATTATTTGTTTCATTTTGAACGGACTTGTTGGGGTAATATCAAAGTTTCACCAATCAAACCCTGCGGCAGTAAGCAGTCAAAGTTTGCTGTTTATGGTTAACAGCCTGAATTTGGTGATTTGTTTTATTATTTTGTGTATACATACAAAAAAGGCACTGATACCGCAAAAAAAAGAATTGAAATATTCCATGGGCGGCTCCCTTATTAACTGCATGGCAAACCTGTTTCTGCTGATTGCACTGCAGCGCGTTAACGCGTCTGTACAGTATCCTATAGTAACGGGCGGAACTATTGTTTGCTCTACGATAATTGCACTGCTACAACGGGAAAGGCTTGGAAAAAAAGAAATATTTGCCGTTATTGCGGCGTTTTTATCAACAGTTTTTGTTATAATTTAGGTAAACAAAAATATGAACAGCTAACAACGAGATAAAAATATTTTTAAAATTGGATTTTACAGGCGGGGCTTTATGCCTCGCCTTAATTATCCACGGGTTATATTTTGAGAGATGCGTTCCGTCATACCGTTTTCTCTGCCTGTAAACATATTGACGATTTGTTTTGTATCTGATAGCGGCCTTTATAACCTTGCGTTTAAAAAAATATTCAATTAAGACTTGACAAAACCTCTATAGTATCCGTAATGGACAGACCCCTTCTTAGTTTTTGGCGGTGCTTAAACTATAACAAAGACCGCATTTTTTAAAAAGATTCACAGCTTGATTTTGTGATAATTCTTGACTTTTAGTGGCGATTGTGTTATACTGTTAAATGCTGGAAGGTTATATTTTTTTGCTAAATATTCATACCCTCCTTTGCCATCTAAATATTCTTGTACTACTTTCTTCTTAGACTCAAAGCTGTATTTCACCATGAAAAAACCGACCTCCCAATCGTTAGATTTTTGGTCTAACTTTTGGGGGTCGGTTCAAATTCAAACTGCTTATTTATTATATATATTCTCGAATATTTTATATATTTCGGGAAAATGTTTTTTCATATTTATAGGCTTGAGATTTGTATTGGTGAAGGGGTGAAGGGTTGTACCTATATGGCGGATATGCTCCTCACCTTCTCTTTGAAGCACGTATTCAAGCTGAATTTTGGAGGGTGTCAAAAGGCTGATGGAGGTGGTTATCTCAACCCTGTCCTCGTACATAAAAGGGGATTTATATTTACAATTCACCTCGATAACAGGAAGCATTACACCCGCCTTCTCCATCTCGGAATAGGGAAGACCTGCTTCTCTTATAAACTCTGTTCTTGCGACCTCGTACCATACGGGATACACGCTGTGATGAATAATACCCATTTGGTCGGTTTCGGCATATCTTGCCGTAATAACGGTTTTCATTCCGTTTACCTCCTTTTAATATAAAGCTTTATAGTAATATTAGGTGCAGTCAGCTGTGGACGTTTAAAGAATCAACACTGCAGACACCTTCATTAAAATATACAGGGTGTTTTGTGCAGAAGCCGTACAAAATATGACCCTTGAGACATACCGCCGGAAAGCTCGTGAAAATACCCGCTCTTTGGGTAAACATCTGTTAACCTATTTGGCGTCTGAGACAGTTAATATTTCACTTGTTGCAGAGATGGAGTTGTGTTTTCGCGATTATTTCCTTTTTCTTATTCACTTGCTGAAATTCCGTCCTTCAAGAGGAGACGGCAGATGGTCCGCGGGCGGTTCAAGAAAATTATATTTACCCAAAACCTCCAAAATAAGCCATATTGATACAGAAGCAACAATAATTGAAAATCCGCTCAGATACATATTTACAATCCCTGCTTCGTGAGCGAGAACAAAAGGCAGGTAGACGGCGATTTCAATCAATAAAGCTCCTAAAAGTGTCTTTTTTTCTCTGGTTTGAGTATATTCAAAATTCATAACAAAGTTGGCGAGAGTTCCTATGACGAGAGAAAAACCGGTTACGGCAAGCAAAATATAATCCGAAACGGATCTCGACATAAACTCTTCTTTGGCAATATTATAAGATTCCACCGTTTCGGGTGTCATAGCGGCAAGCTCTGATTCTTCACCTGAAAAAACAAGCCCCATGGCGATGGAGAAAAACAAGGTTGTGCCTACGGTAGCCAAAAGCCAAAAAACGGCAGTTCCCAGCCCTATGCCCAAGCTATCGCAAACAGCAATATCCTTGCGAATAATCTTGCTATAGAAATACCAAATAGAAAATTGCAGAGAAAGGGGCGTTATAACTGATGCAGTGGTAACGGCGGCTATGAAATTTTCCGAAATCATACCTCCGCTCAGCAGCGTGATTAAAAATATTAGTATACGGGCTGTGGCGGCTGTGGTAAAATAAGCCAAAACACCAAGCAGAACCGATTTAAAACTGATTTTTTTTGTTATCAAAAGATATACGACTGCGATTACAGGAATACTGACAATCAACGAAAATATTATTGACAGGGATGTAATCATTACTGTTCACCTCAAGCTTCATCTTTATATTAATTCCCGAAATTTCAACATTGCAGATCGGAAAATTCAGCCTATTCTCCGCGCTACGAAAAATACTTTTTCGCTTTTTCTGACGGGTTCATCAAAAGTCAGGTCGTCATAGACCGCCAAAAGCTCAAACCCTGTCTTTTTCAGGAGTTTTTTAATTTCCGATATTTCAAAGGCCTTCTCATAATGGAATTCGGTATGCCTTGTGATATTGCCGTTTTCCGAGATAAAAAATTCCAGTTTGAATTCACATACCTTTTCATCGGGGTCGTAGCAATTTTCCCAGGTGTAATATACGTCTTCATCTTCACCGCAAAATATGTTTCCGGCAAGCACGTTTTCAAGCTTGTATCTTGTGTTAATGTCAAAGATAAACAAGCCACCCGGAACTAAAAAGGTATGGACGCCTTTAAGGGTCTTTTGAAGAGCCACCGCATCCTCAAGATAGTTTATGCTGTCAAGGAGCGAAATTGCGGCATCTACGGTTCCGAACAAATCCAGCTTCTCCATAGGCTGTTGTACGTATAATATATCCAGATTCTTTGCCTGCGCCTTTTCTGATGCCACGTTGAGCATTTCGCTTGAAATATCCACACCTATTACATCATAATCCGCTTCTGCCATAATGGTGGACATACCGCCCGTGCCACAGCCTAAATCAAGGATAATGTTAGGAGTGAAATGGAATTTTTTGAAAATCTTTTGTATATACTTAAATCTTTTGTCATATTCAACGTCCTGCGTCAATCGGTCGTAGACCTTTGCGAAAGAGGTATATTGAGTGGGGGTGGGATTGAAATCAATATTTTTTTCTTTAAAAAGCTGCTCAAGCCTTGTGAGAGCAAAGGGGCTTACATCTGTCTGCCCTACGATTTCGGAATAGGGGTAGCCCTCGTGGAGCATCTTTGCCGCCACATACCGCTGAGTGATTACACGAGCTTCGTTTGAAGTAATGAGAGTTTCAAGAAGGTCACGAAGGTCCTCTTCGCTTTTTGTATTTAATATAAGCTGTAACAGCTCTTTAAGGGGTTTATCCAAACTTTTATTTTCCATATTATATCCTCCTGATAATACTGAATATATATAGTATACCACAAATACTTAAAAAGTGCAATACCAAAAATAAAAGTTATCGTTTGTTAACTAAGTTAACGAACGATAACCAAAGCGACAACCTTGGAGGGCCGGGTGCTTTTACGCGTTTTGACGGCTTTGGCAGGAAAAAAACATAAAAAATAAAAAAATTTTCAAAAAAGACTTGATTATTTTGTAAAAAAGGGGTATAATATAAAGGGTAATATTATAGAAAGGTGGAAATAAATATGGGTTATTCATTTTTAGATGCGGCGGCAACAGGAGCACCGGTGGCTAATACTCCTATGGCTATGATTAGTTCCTTCCTGCCCTTCGTTCTGATTATAGTTGTTTTCTATTTCTTTCTCATCAGACCTCAGAAGAAGAAAGAAAAACAGACTCAGGAAATGCTCAATGCCATTCAGGTGGGCGATGATGTTCTTACAATCGGCGGTATTTACGGTACGGTTACAAGAATAAAGGATGATAAGCTTTTCATCAAGTCATCAAAGCAGGATGAAACTATCATTGAAATTGCACGTTGGGGCATAAAAGATGTGCTTAAATATGTAGAGGATAAATAAAAGACATCTTTCAAGTATGATTAAAGGAGAATTCTGATGGATACATACAGAAGAAGCAATCGAAAGAAAAACCAACTGAATATTGATTTAGGTACGTTGATTTATTTTCTGCCCTATTGGATAGTAAGCTTTATTCTGGTGTTTGTACTGTTTATGTTTTCGGCTTTGGTTTATATGCTGACGCCGCTGTCGCAAGGGGCTTTGCCTGTTATAAGCAGGGTTATAATAACTGCGGTTGAGCTTTTAATAGCCTTTTGTGTGGGTAAACAGTCAAAAACACCCGGTATTATAAGCGGTGCTATCTATGGGATAGGCTTCACGCTTGTATTTCTTTTGATAGGAATTTTTTCGGGGGCACTCAAAATATTTTCTCTGGAACTTATTTTGATGCTTATTACAGGTATCTTTCTGGGTATGCTCGGCGGAATGGTCGGCATGAAGAATACGCCTAAAAGGTATCGCAAAAGAAAGTATTTAATTAAATAATTTATAAGGAGTAAGATTGTCATGAAACAGATTAAAACTTTAAACAGCAGTGTTTTAAAGAAGAGTCTTGCTAAAGGCGGCTGCGGCGAATGTCAGACATCCTGCCAGTCTGCTTGCAAAACATCATGTACTGTTGCAAATCAGAAATGTGAAAAGTAATAATGCTGATTACCCCTGCCTAACTAAGGCAGGGGATTTGGCTTGTTATTGTATGAATTTTTAAAACGGAACGGAGAAAAATAATGATACATTGTTATAGTATGTTTGATAACAATATAGTTATTGATGTCTACAGCGGCTGTGTGCATATTATGGAAAAGCCTGCCTTTGAGCTTGCAAGGTTCTACGGCGAAAACGGGTTTGACAAGGAAGGCCTCAGCGAGCAGGCAATCGCCGCTTGCGGCGATATGCCGCGGGAAAGCATAGAAGAGGCATACAGCGAGCTGAAACAGCTTAAAGAGCGTGGAGAGCTTTTTACCGAGGATTGCTATGAAAGCGTTGCAGGGAATATACGCAAAAGCTCGGTAGTTAAGGCGCTTTGCATACATATCGCCCATGACTGCAATCTGAGATGTAAATATTGCTTTGCCGACGAGGGTGCTTATAAAGGGCCGAAAGGGCTTATGAGTGCGGAAACGGGGAAAAAAGCGATAGATTTTGTTATTGAAAAATCCCATGGCAGAAAAAATATTGAAATTGATTTCTTCGGCGGAGAGCCGCTTGTTAATTTCGAGGTCGTAAAAAAGGTTGTGGAATATGCCCGAGAACAGGAAAAAATCCACGACAAAAACTTCAGATTTACGATAACCACCAACGGGTTGTTGTTGGATGACGACAAAATCGACTACATAAACAAGAATATGGCGAATATTGTTTTGAGCATTGACGGCAGAAAAAAGGTTAATGACAGAATGAGAGTACGGGCTGACGGAAGCGGTTGCTATGATGCAATTATTCCTAAATTCAAAAAGGTAGCTGAAAGCAGAAATCAGGATAATTATTACGTGCGAGGGACGTTTACCCATAATAATCTTGATTTTTCCGAGGATGTTCTGCACCTGGCGGATCTGGGCTTTAAACAGGTGTCGGTTGAACCTGTCGTAGCGCCCTTTGATACGGATTATGCTCTGCAATATGAGGATGTGCCGAAGATTTGTGAGGAATATGAAAAGCTGGCGGCGGAATGTATAAGACGAAAGAAAGCGGGAGAAGGCTTTAATTTCTTCCACTTTATGATAGACCTTGAGCAAGGTCCTTGCGTTATTAAAAGACTCAGCGGTTGCGGCAGCGGCTGCGAATATCTTGCGGTGACACCGGAAGGCGATATTTATCCCTGTCATCAGTTTGTAGGCAATGAGGATTTCAAAATGGGAAATCTGGAAGAAGGCAAAATTGATATGGAGATGAAACAAACCTTTGAAAACGCCAATGTCTATACAAAACCCGACTGCAGGAAATGCTGGGCGAAATTCTATTGCAGCGGCGGCTGTGCGGCTAATGCTTTTAATTTCAACGGCGATATAAACGTCCCATACGATTTGGGATGTGAATTACAGCGGAAAAGGGTTGAATGTGCCATTGCAATTAAGGCGGAGATGGTATGATTTTTCGATATTGACTAAAAAAAATAAATTTTATTAAATATTTTTACTAAAATTTTACTTTCCCTATTGACTATTTGCCAAAAAAATTGTATAATATAAGGTGATTGATTGTGAAGCGTTATACGCTTAGCATAACGAAGGAGGATAATAAAATGAAGGCGAAAAGTGTAATAAAACTTGTACTTTCCCTACTTGTAATTGCTATTTTGATTCTTCTGACCGTTTTTGGTGTGAAGCTCGGCAATTATGAATTGAAACCTGCCTATGACGGCATCAAACTCGGATTGGATATTAATGGTGGTTCTTACATTGAATACCAGGCCATTGAAAATGTGGATGCTGCTGAAGGCGAAGAAGCTCCGCAAGGAGCAGATAAGAAAAATGTAACCACAGAAGAGATTGACACAACTATTGCTATTTTAAGAGCACGTGCTGCATCTCAGGGTTATACAGAAGCAAATGTAATGCATAACGGTAACGGCAGATTCAGAGTTGAGCTTCCCAGCGTTGGCGATGCAAACGACGCATCCAAAATTTTGGGACAGGTTGCAAGACTGACCTTTGAAGACCCCGAAAACAACGTTGTGTTAGACGGAAATCAGATTAAAAATGCAACAGCTGCATTTAAGTCTATGGATGGAACAACATCTCAGCATCTTGTTGAGCTTGAGTTCACCGAAGAAGGTCGTGCAAGATTTGCTGAAGCAACAGGCAGACTTGTAGGTCAGCAGATTTCCATTAAGCTTGACGGTGTAGTACAGTCTGCACCTACCGTACAAGAAAAAATTGATTCTGAAAGTGCTGTTATTACCTTAGGTACAGGCGAGGATGTTGACCAGTATGCAAGACAGCTTGCAGGTCTTATCCGTTCAGGCCAGCTTCCCTTTGGTCTTAAAGAGGTTGGAGCAAGCTCCGTAAGTGCAACTCTCGGACAGAACGCATATCAGAACAGCTTACTTGCAGGTCTTATCAGTATTATCCTTATTGCACTGTATATGATAGTATTCTACAGATTGCCGGGTATTATGGCATCTGTTTCGCTGGTATTCTACACAGTTCTTACAATTCTTATTCTCGGTGCCTTCGGTGTTAACCTCACCCTGCCCGGTATTGCAGGTATTGTACTTTCGCTCGGTATGGCAGTAGATGCCAACGTAGTTATATTCGAACGTATAGCCGAAGAAATGAAAAACGGAAAAACTCTCCGTGCATCTGTTGATGCAGGCTTTAACAGAGCGCTTACAGCCGTTGTCGATGCCAACATAACAACTCTTATTTCGGCAGGCGTATTGTGGGCACTTGGTTCAGGTACCGTAAAGGGTTTTGCAATAACACTCTTTATCGGTGTTGTAGTCAGCATGTTTACTGCAGTATTTGTAACAAAATTCTTTATAAAACAGCTTATAGGGCTTAACATAAAGAACAGAAAATTATACGGCATAGGAATTAAATAAGGAGGTGACTATACATGTTTAATATAATGAAAAACTTTTGGAAAGCATTGATTTTATCAGGTGTTATTATACTTGCAGGTATTGTCACACTTATAATAGGCGGCGGCTTCGAAACAGATATTGACTTCGCAGGCGGCTCGATGATGCAGATTAACATAGGTCAGGAATTTGAAATTGCTGACGTTGAAGCAATCGTAACAGAAAAAACAGGCAAAAAGGTAGATGTAATTCAAAAAGCATCAGATGCTACTGCAGAACATCAGGTAATGTTTAAAATGGCAACACTTACTCCCGATGAACGTACAACTGTTTTTGAAGGTTTGAAAGAAAAATACGGCCTTGCTGATGAATCGGCAATACTCGCAAGCGATAATATCACCCCGCTTATCAGCAGTGAAATTATCTACAACGCATTGCTGGCAGTATTGATTGCGGTAATATTAATTCTTATTTATATTACTATAAGATTCACCTTTGCTTCCGGTGTTGCGGCTATAGTAGCACTTATCCACGACGTGCTTATTATGCTCTCGGTTTACTCTATCTTCCGTTTACCTACAAACGCGTCCTTTGTAGCGGCTATTCTTACAATTATCGGTTATTCCATCAACGATTCCATCGTTATTTTTGACAGAATCCGTGAGAATAAGAAATTTGCGAAAAAAGGCGAAGGCTTTGTTGATACCTGCGAAAAGAGCTTGTGGCAAACAATGCGTCGTTCTATTAACACATCGGTTACAACAGCTATAGTACTTGTAATCCTGGCTGTGCTTGGTTCTGAGTCTATAAGAGCGTTTGTAATACCTCTTATAATCGGTGTAATTGCAGGTACCTATTCCTCCATTTTTATAGCATCACCCGTATGGTGTGCTCTTGAAGGCGGATTTAAGAAAAAATCAAAATAGGGGTGACATAAGAAATGAATAAGTTTTTGAAAATTTTTGATAAATATACAGTATGTGTATGGGCGATTGTGATTTTACTTGTGACATCAATTACTATTGTACCCTTTGCCCCCGGTGCATTCACAATATTCGGTCTCAGAATACCGCTGACACCCATACTTGTTATGCTCCCCATTCTTATGGGTATTGTATATGCAATTCTTGTTTCTTATGAAACACCCGCTATGACAGCTAAGAAGAAAAATATTTTCAGAATAGTGAAGCTGATAACCTTTTTACTGTTCTACGTGCTTACAATAGCTGTAATTGTTTATGCGGCAGTTAAAGGTATGATAAGATTTTAATTATGAGAAAAGGACCGTAACAGAGTTGCGGTCCTTTTTAAGAAATTACGGAGAAAATTTATGCGTAAATTTATTATAAACAAAAACGATGCAAATCAAAGACTTGATAAATTTATCACTAAAGCAGTACCGTCACTTCCTGCATCACTTTTGTATAAATATATCCGAAAAAAGAGAATAAAAATTAACGGCAAAAAAGCTGAGCTTTCATACCGCCTGTGCGAAGGCGATGCGGCTGAGCTTTATATAAATGACGAATTTTTTGAAGCTGTAACAGAGGATAACGCATTTTTACATGCATCGGGCGATATTACGGTGATATATGAAGATGAAAATATCATGGCAGTGTATAAACCCCGCGGGTTGGTGGTCCACGAGGATGATGAAGGTGAAAAAATAAATACTCTCATAAGCAGAATAAAAAAATATTTATATGATAAAGGCGAATACGACCCTGTGGAGGAAACCAGCTTTACCCCTTCGTTATGTAACAGGATTGACCGTAACACGGAAGGAATAGTGCTTGCGGCGAAAAATGCCGAGACTCTGCGGATAATAAACGAAAAGATTAAAAACCGTGAAATCAGGAAGTTTTATTACTGTATAGTAAAGGGGAGATTTCCGGATAGAGAAAAAACGGAAAAAGCCTATCTGATAAAAGATGAAACAAAAAAACAGGTTAAGATTTTCTCAAAACCGCAGGCAGGGGCGAAAACCGTCCTGACCCGTTATAAGGTCATAAAAGAGAAGGCAGGCGAGACACTCCTGGAGATAGAACTGCTGACAGGCAGGACTCATCAGATAAGAGCACATCTGGCATTTTTGGGACATCCGCTGCTGGGGGACACCAAATACGGCGACCCGGAATATAATAGAACAAAAAATGAAAAATATCAGGCACTTTGTGCATATAAACTGATTTTTGATTTTGTAGGGGAAGCATCAATCCTGGGATATCTGAAAGGGAAGGAAATCTTACTTCCCGGAGAAAAAATAGGATTACTCAAAAAAATATAGGGGGTAAAAGAATGGATGTTAAGCTTATAACGGAAATTGCCGAAGAAAATATGAAAAACATAGTAAGTCACAGCGACCGCGAAAAGGGCTGGACTTTGGCACACGGAAAAAGAACGGCAAAGCTGGTAATAAACCTGCGAAAAAAACTGTTTCCCGGCAATACGGCATCTGACGAAGTGCTTTATACGGCGGCGTTGTTCCACGATATCGGCAGACAACACGAGAACCACGAGAAGGCAGGAGCAATTTTAACAAAAAATTTGCTTGACGAATACCTTACGTCTGAAGAAATGGACGAAATCAGCTATATTATATCCAACCATAACACATATAAAACCGCTATGACCGATAACCTGAAGCTGGTGCAGGACGCGGATATAATTGACCACCACGGAGCTATGTTTATCTGGCTTACTATGCACATAGCGGCAGAGAAGGATATAAGTGTCGAAAAATGTCTTGAAATGTTCGCCGAATATAACACTCCCGATAATACTTTATGTAACGGCGAATTACTTAACTTTGATTTTTCAAAAGAAATTTTAAAATCAAGATATGCCTTTGAACAGCAGTTTTTTGAAAAATTAAGTCTTGAGCAGAAAGGTATTTTTTAAATCAGACTAAGATGAGCGTTCTTTGGTAATAATATTAGTGAAAACCAATATTTTACCGGAGGATGCTTTTTTATGACAAATAAGGTAGAAATTTGCGGAGTTAATACTTCAAAACTCCCGATTTTATCACGGGACCAAAAGAAGAAACTGTTTGAACAGATTAAACAAGGCAATGCGGCGGCAAGAGACGAGTTTGTGCAGGGAAATTTAAGGTTGGTACTGAGTGTGCTCAAACGCTTTTCGGGCCGGGGAGAAAATATTGACGATTTATTTCAGGTAGGGTGCGTAGGTCTGATTAAGGCAATAGATAATTTTGATACAAGCCAGAACGTTCAGTTTTCCACCTACGCCGTACCCATGAATGTACCTTGTAGAAATGAGGTATATATGAGACCAAGAAAATGGACGGAAACCGCTATAAAACAGGCTTTTGATGATTTTATTAGACAATATGATAGACTACCGACAAAACAGGAAATGTATGAAAAATATAATGGTAAATTCCCACGACCAATATCTGTAAAATTAACATTAGGAATAACATTAGATAAATATTTACAACTAAATTATACTACACACTATAAAAGAAAACAAGCAAGAATTTATGGAGTTATGCCTGACGAATATTGGATTGAGGACTTTAAAAGACAGTATATAGAATATAATTACCCAGTTGAATGTATATATAATAAACTTCGTAAACCTCAAACACCAAACACCGAAACGTTGGCAAAGATTATAGGAGTAACGACTTGGTGTGAAGTTTTAGCCTATTGTGGATTCGAAGAAGAAAAAACAGTCTTACACGGCGAATTGATTTTTGAAGAAACATTGGAAAATTATCAAAAGTTAAATACAAAATTACAAAAAATACTTAAAGATTTAGAATAAGCCTTCGGGCTTATTTTTTTTGTGCAAACTTGAAAATAAATAGAGAATAATATAGTGTGGGTGGCTATTTAAACCAATTGAAGAAGAATGGTAATTAAACACTCATTTTATCAGGAGGTGATAAACATAGACTGTAAACTTTGGCAAGGAGATTGCCTTAAATTGATGCAAAACATTGAAGACAAAAGTGTTGATTGCATCATTGCTGACTTACCTTATGGAACTACAGCTTGCAAGTGGGATTCAGTGATAAATTTAGAACAATTATGGTCGCATTATAAAAGAATAATAAAAGATAAAGGTGCAATCATTCTTTTTGGACAAGAACCCTTTAGTAGCAAAGTAAGAAATTCAAATTTGGAGTGGTATAGATATGATTGGATTTGGCAAAAACAAAAGCCATCTAATTTTCAGTTGATGAACTATCAGTGCGGTAGAGTACACGAAAATATAATGGTGTTTAGTCCTGCTAAAGCTTGTTACATTAAGAATGGCAATACAATGAATTACTATCCTCAAATGACAACTAGAGAAAATATTAGAAAAGCCAATGTAAAGATTTATGGTAATGCTGATAAAAATATTTTACATAGTTACAAAAATGGAGAAAAAGATAATTATAAAGAATATTCTGAAAAACATCCAATTTCAATAATCCAATTTAACACAGAAATCAAAAAGACCCATCAGGTACAAAAGCCGCTTGCTTTAATTGAATATTTAATCAAAACATACACAAAAGAGAACGATGTAGTATTGGATAACTGTATGGGGTCTGGTACAACTGGCGTAGGATGTAAGAATCTAAATAGAAATTTCATAGGAATAGAATTGGACGAAGAGATATTTAAAGATGCTAAAAACAGAATATTTGGCAGTTAAAACATTTATTTTATGGAGGTTTTTATGAGTATTATCGAGCGATTAAAACTATGGTATCGGCAGAATAAATGCAATCATAGCAATTTCAAAAATATATCATCGACCACATTTTTTATAGACAGTGCGAAAAGGTTCCCTGCTCGTACAACTTATATAAGAGAATGTACGGATTGTAGATTATTATATGAACAAGATTCTGTACGTTTTTATAGAGCCGAAAATACTTATTCCATATTTCCTTCTAACCAAATCAGGAGATTAAGTAAAAAAGAAAGAGAAAAATTCGGTAAATAAATTTTTTATGAGGGAGATTATTTCGGGAGATAACAGATGTGCAAGAATTTATGATTTAAAACAAAAGATTCAATATCCCCCCACCGATATAGGTACTTATGTCTTAGAAGAGGATATTGATTTGATGGATAGGGTGTTTGTCGATGATGGAAAGGTATCAACAATTATGACTGACACTATAGAGAATAAATTAATAATGACGTCGGTTAAAAAGAGGAGGTGAGATATATCGAGGTTAATAAAATTTACAATGAAGATTGTATTACATATATGAAAACATTACCAGAAAATTGTATAGACTTGATTATTGCAGATCCACCCTATTATGGCATCTTAAAAGAAGACTGGGACAACCAATGGAAAACAGAAGAGGAGTATTTGCAATGGTGCGAGGAATGGACTGTAGAATGTAGTCGTGTTTTAAAATCTGATGGAAGTTTTTATATTTGGGGATGTTTCGGAGAGAATAACTTGGTTTTTGCCAAGTATGCTTTAATTGCTAATAAGTATTTTGATTTTAAAAATTGGATTAACTGGCGAAAAGAATACGGATTTCGAGGCAAGACAAATTTTTCATACAAAAAAGAAGAATTGCTTTATTTTGTTAAAAATAAAACCAACTATAAGTTTAACTATTTCGATATTAAAGAACCAGCTACTCGAAGTGGAGCAAAAGAGGGCGATACAAGAGTGCCATCTAATATATGGGAGTTTAAATACAATAATGTTAGCAAAGAAAGAGTCAAAGGGTTTCCGTGTCAAAAACCTCTTGCAAGTGCTGAGAGAATAATCAAGGCAAGCAGCAACGAAGGAGATTTAGTTTATATTCCATTTGCTGGTAGCGGAACGGAAATAGTGGGGTGTATAAATACAAATAGGAATTATATTGCAACCGAAATCAACAAGGAATATATTGATAAAATTATTTGTTGCCGAATGGATGTAAGATAGAATACACATTTCATGGTGGAAATTGAGGTGAAATATGAGGATAAGAGTTTGGAATTACGGTCAATCAATAGTAATTGAGGACGATAAAAAGAATGAAATTTTATCTTGGTTCTTTCAAAATGAGAAGCAATCAACTCTTTTTGTTCTGATAGAGACAAAAAACAAACCTGTGTGGAAAACCTACAATATAAATTACAATTATCATAATGATACATTTTATATTAACAATATAAGTGCTGAAGGTGAAGAAGAGAGATATGTATTTGTTGAAAAAGATGAAAATGTATTGAACTATTTTATGATTGATACGGACGAGATAATGGATTATAAGGAGAGTGTCTTTGATGAGTAAATTCAATTTTACTGGGTTACTTGCGGTAGTCAAAGCATTACATACAACAGCTACAAAAGACGACACCAAAGCAGTAATTATATCCGACAAAGTTAAAAATGACACAACTATTGAGTTTAAGAATGGGAGTTATCTTAAGGTGTTGACACCAAAGGGAGAATGTGCGAGAGGTAATCGCTCTAAAATCATATATCCTTTATGTAATAACGATGGTACTGTTAATTACTACTTTGACCAAGAGATGCTTGATGAAGTTTTGGCTCCATTCTGTAATAAGGAGGGCAACGAATGAGTTATGATGTTTCATTTAAAGTAAAAGTCGAAGGGCTTGAAGACACGTATGTAGATGTGGGCGAATGCGATGCAAATATAACATGGAATGTAAGAGAAATGATTGTAAAGTCTACCGGACTTGAATGGAAGAATGAGCAAAACAATGGTCTCTGCAAAGATGTAATTCCTTATATTGCGAATGGCTATGCCGAGTTGACTAAACATCCAGAGAAATACAAACAGTACGAAGCGAAGAATGGTTGGGGAACTGTTCAAGGATGCAAGAAGTTTTTTGCACAGATTATTCACGACTGGAATGCGTTTTGTGAAGATTATTGTACGGGCGAACTTGCAGACGTAACATATTTTTGGATTGAGTGAGGTGGGTAAATGGAAAATACAAAGAGTGTTGGCGAAGCTTTTAAGATTCTATTAGACCGATTAAGAAAGACGGATTTGACTCCAAAACAAACTGAGCGTCCTGAAGGATATGGTTGTTTAGAATGTAAACACTACCAAAGAAGAGAGGTTTACAACCAGCAGTGGGGAATGTTTCAGTTTGGTCAGTTTAAATGCAAAAAGCAACCTGACAGAAATATGATGTTTCATGAAAATCATTATTATGATAAATCAAAAGGTGAGTGTCCGTACTTTGAACGAGGCGAAAATGAATTGATTTATATGACTGAAAAAGAGAAGAGGCAATATTAATACATATAGAATTTCTCTTTTATCGAGAAATTTATGGAGAATAATTAGGTAGAGGTGATGAAAATTTATAAATGGTATGCATTTTGGGTTTTACTTATTATGTTCATAGTAAGCGTTATAGTAGTGGTTTTGAGTATAATTAGCGACGACGATAAGGCGTTAATTATAGGTTCTGGGCTATCAGGAATTTTCGGTGCTTCTACCTTAATTTATTGGCTAACAGAACTTTAATATTTTAGAAGGAGGATGAGTTGAGCGCTCACAAAATTGCAATTTCTCCTAAAGAATATTGATTGAATTAAGACAGGCGAAGAAATCTGATAAGGATGTGCAGTATTTAATGTCTATCCACTACTCACATCCAAAAGGATTTGTGGGGAGACAACTGATTTACAAAGTATTTGACAATGAAGAATTTGTTGGAGTAATCGTTGGTGGCAGTGCTACGTTACATCTACCGGGACGAAATGAGTTTTTCGGAGACAAGTATTACATAAATGGAATTATAAACAATAACTTTTTTCATCTCATAGATAATCACGGCGATAAAAATCTTGGCACAAAAGTCTTAGCCAAGTGGCGAAAACAAGTGATTACAGATTGGGAAGAAAGATACAAAGATAAAGTGATTGGTTTTGAAAGCCTTGTGGAACTACCAAGAACGGGAGCGATGTACAAAGCTGATAACTGGACTGAGGTAGGAGTTACAAAAGGGTTTACTTGCAGACGAGTTCCGGGCAAAGAAACAGGAGTTTTTACAGGTGGGAAGCGAGTTTGGAATACAAATCCTGATGAATTAAAACCCAAATTGGTATTTTGCAAGAAAATCTAAAAACTACGATTCCAGAAATGGCTTAAATAGGGCGTTTCAGAGCCTAAAAATCACGATGAAATTTGAGTTTTAAGGAGATTTTAATGAATATTACAATTCGAGAGCGAGAGACGGCAGAACTCAATCCTTGCGATTGTGGGGAATATCCAAAGTTTTTTCAACGAGATATTCACTATACAGACCTGTGGCTTGAGTGTCCAAAGTGTAAAAAGAGAACCGTAAACACAGGCGGATATCACTATGCCAGTGAAATACCATTGTATATAGCAAAGAAAAATGCAGTAATTGCTTGGAATAAAGGAGAATTTGCAAATTGACAATAACAAGAAAACGATGGGTGATTATTAAAGATGACAAAATCTTTTGTGGTTTGGCTCAAAATTATAGATTTAAACCCATAGATGATATTGGAGACACTGCCATCAAAACCTATACAAGTAAAAAGAAAGCAGAATCTTCTTTTGAAAGTAGTTGGTCTGGTGGTGAAGAATTATTAAAAACAGGACAAGCAAAAGCAATAGAAATTGTCGAAAGTTTAATTTCTGTTGAATAAAAAAGAGAGAATATATAAATAGAAGGTGCTACGGTTTAGACTCCTCCAAACACGTGTGGAAATGAGGGGAATGTAGGCGTGCCGAAGCTAAGTGTAAGTAGGCTTAAAAATGCAGTTTGAAAATCGAGCAGTAGTTAAATGGAGTTTGATGAACAGCCTTCTTCAAATGGGATAGTAACTCAGTTGGCAAGAGGAAATTGTGTCGTCGGTTCGAGTCCGACCTATCCCAAACGATTATTAATGGAACGTGCCAAGACATTGATAAGCACAATGCTATCATAGATAGTTATGCAAACAACGAAAACGGGCACAGATAAGTGTAAAGCAGGTCTGTATGCCACATTAATAATCAAAATTTTTATAAGGAGATGATAATTTGTCTTATTTGGACAAGGACGATCAACCTTGCATTTATTGTGAAAACATTTCTATGATATTTATGGAAGATAGCATGCATCCATCGTGTATTGCAGGTAGATGTTGGATGTGCCAAACGGCGTCGGGATGTGATTGCGAAGATTTTGAACAGGTTAGTACGGAAGAACAACAGAGGCGGTTATTATACGGCTTTGAAGCTGAAGATATATAACCAGATAAAACCACGCTTCTATCAAGCGTGAGAAAGGAGATTTTTATGAAAAGCATATTTAGAAGAAAAGAGATTGAAAAAATATACGAAATAGATAATTATAAATATTTTCTGCTCAAAGAAGATGATTATGATTCTATAAATATGTCTATTCGGCATGGTGACATTGTATCTGATAAAACCATCGGGGAGTATGATGTTGAAATGCCACTATTGGAAGTGGGCGACGAATTCTTGTTATCTGATATTCAAGAGGCTGTAAAAATTAAAAGCAAGATGCGTAGCAGTGACGACTCGAACACTTATTATGTCATGGATAAGTTAGTAAATACAGAAAATACAATAAGAACAAAAGCTGAGTGCGATATGGTTATGAAAGATTTTAAAGAAATAAAAGACAAATATAGTAATTATATGAAGAAATACAAATATAAGCACAGATTTTTCAACAAAAAGTGCTCAGAATAACCCAATAGAACAAGTCTTTTAACTGGAGGTAGATATGATAACAAAAAGAGAATTTTGTGAAGTAATAAGCAAGTTGAAACAAAACGACGATTTTCTTAACGACCTCTGTGATGTGTTTAGAAAACACCAAAGAGAAGACCAAGTTTATTCAACCGGACTTGAGGATGTAGTTGTAAATCTATTGGAACTAATCTTTGATGATAAAGAAAACCAATGGATTGCCTATTGGATATGGGAATGTAATTATGGGGAAACATATGAAGATGGTGATGTGACTGAATCGGATGGCACTCCTATTCCGCTAAAAACAGCCAAAGAATTATATAATTTTCTTATAGAAAATATGGAGAGAAAAAATGATTAAATACGAAAATCACTGTTGTGACTGTGCGGTACCGGGATATCCTTGTATGGGTAGTTTTTGTCCCTATATAAATGTGCCTGTATATTACTGCGATTCTTGTAACAATGATATATATGCAGAATATGAAATTGATGGTGGACACTATTGCGAGGACTGCACGAAAAAATATTTGAGAGAGACTTTTGATAATTTGACATTATCAGAACAGGCAGAATTATTAGAAATTGATATGAAAGGTTTGGAAGGTTAATATGAGTGAAGAAATATGCGTTTCGTGCGAAGCGCCAATTGCAACTGAAAGTGGAATATTATGTAACAAATGCATGGAAGTTGAACCGAGGTTTGATACGATTAAAATTACTGTATTTTTAAATAGGATTGTTGACGTTCAAGATTTTATTAGTTTGGTTTCAAAATGCGATGACGATGTAACAATTGGTTCAGGTAGATTTGCAGTGAATGCGAAATCTATAATGGGGATTTTTAGTCTCGACCTATCTAAGCCCTTAAAAGTAGAGTTTTACGGAAATATCCCCTATGAAGTTAAAGAAGGTATGAAAAAATTTATTGTAAATTGAGGTGATGGATACTGAAAACAATATTTAATTTTATTGCAGATGATTGGAAGAGGGTAAAAAACCATTGTCGGACAACGGATAACAAAGACTTTACTGAAAATGATGCGACAGATACTTTCAAAAAGAAATTGCTGATTTCAGAACATTCTCCAATAAGACTTTTAGAGTTTGATTGGTCGTGGAAATCAATTTATTATTGGCTTAGTACGGAGTGGTCAAGACATAAATTCGAGAAATTTATAAGTAGCCAAAGAAATGATAGGTTAGTTGATGATACACCAAGAGGGAAGAAACCGCAGGATGCCTTAGTAAATTTTGATGGCTATGCCAATATGCAAAACCTAATAGATGCTTGGAGAAAAAGATTGTGTCGAGCAGCAACAGATGAAGCGAGAGAATTAGCCGAAGATTTCAAGGAAGAACTACATAAAACACACCCTTTAGAATCTGATGTTCTTGTTCCAAACTGTATATATAGAGCAGGGTGTCCTGAGTTTCATTGTTGTAGTTATATAGGCAAGTTTGTAAAATGGGCAAAAGACAACAGCAAAGACATTCCTTGGTTAGATATTCAGGGAAGATACGACTTATATAATGAGTATTTTTATAGTACAAGGGAGGAAAATAATTGAAAAAAGTATATGTTACTAATGGAAGTGCCGAGAATGGCAAAGATAGTTTCGCCGATTTTGTAGGCAAATATATATCTACATACAAATATTCATCAATAGACCTTGTGAAAGAAATGTTTGAGGTT
The DNA here is from genome assembly GCA_045534775.1 of Clostridia bacterium. Classification (GTDB taxonomy): domain Bacteria; phylum Bacillota; class Clostridia; order RUG12999; family RUG12999; genus JAZOTK01. The sequence continues at coordinate 65,741 of JAZSKI010000008.1, forward strand.
GTTGGGGTAAGCAAAAAAGAAAAGACCGAAAAGAAACGTAGGTTGTGGAGCGATGGAAAAGACTTGCTAACCGAATACGATGACATTCCATTTAAAGATGTCACATCAATTGTTACTGATTTCAAAAACAACAAGATAGAAGCCGAGGTTTTGCTTATCGATATTAGAGAGCCTGAAGAAATTGCTCGTGCCGTAGAGACATTTGGAGCAGAAACAATTCTTGTTCGTAATCCTAATGCTATAAAAATTGAGAGCAACCATGCAGACCGAGATGTTGAAAATTATGAATATGATTACATAATTGAGAACGATGGCACACTTGAACAGTTAGAAAAAGTGGCTAAATTCTTTGTAAGAGAGATAATCTGTTGGTCTGAAATTCCCGGACATGAAAAACCGCTTGTTTTGACTTGTAGCAAGTATTAGGAGGAACAGTATGAACAATACATATCAAATATACACCTGTGGCGGTATGGGTAAATTCGGCAAAGAGAATTTCGATAAAGGCAATGCTTGGAGAAGATATTGTAAACAGGCATTGGAGACCTGCGAGTGTGATTACAAGGTAAATGTCATAAACCCTAATGATTATTTTAATTTTGTTGATGAACCACCACAGTATCAATCGCAGTTAGAGGTAATGAATCTCGATATGCATAAACTTCGCAATTCTGATTTGGTTATTGCAAACTTCAATGACATGTACTCCTTGGGAAGTATGGCTGAGTTAGCAATAGCACACGAAAGAAGAATTCCGGTTATCGGTCTTGATATAGATGAGCAAGCTCTTCATCCTTGGCAAGTCTGTATGTGTGAACGTATATTTAACAACATAGACGAAATGCTTGATTATATTCAAGACTTTTATCTAAGGTAATGGAGAATAATATTATGGAAGCAAAATTCAACTTTGATGATTTCTATAACAAGCTAACAGATGTAGAGATTGGAATTTAGGAGAATGCGAGAAATGCGAATTTGTTTCTCGCTTCACTTTTAATAAAACATAGGAGGTAAAATTTATTGACAACAGTAGAAAAATGGCTTGGAAATGAAAACACTCTTGGTATTGATATATGGAGAAATAAATACCAGTACGAAGATGAAACATTTGAAGAATGGCTCGATAGAGTGTCAAACGGCGACAACGATTTAAGAAAGTTAATTGAAGAAAAGAAATTCCTTTTTGGCGGTAGAATTCTTGCAAATCGTGGACTCTATAAAAGAGGTAAAAAAATTACATATTCAAACTGTTATGTGCTTTCAGAACCTGAAGACAACATCGAGAGTATATTTGAATGTGCTAAAAAACTTGCAAGAACATTCAGTTATGGCGGAGGATGTGGAATCGACATCTCAAAACTCAGCCCTAAAGGTGCAAAAATAAACAATGCTGCAAAAGAAACAAGTGGTGCAGTATCATTTATGGACTTATACTCAATGATAACAGGTTTGATAGGTCAAGGAGGACGCAGGGGAGCTTTAATGCTTTCGATTGACTGTTCGCATCCTGACCTTGAAGATTTTATTGGTATTAAGTCGGACTTAGAAAGAGTTACCAAGGCTAACATATCAGTTAAAATGTCAAACGAGTTTATGAATGCAGTTCAGAATAATGAAGACTACACATTAAAATTCACAAGAGTTGAAACTGGCGAGAATATTACAAAGACGGTTAAGGCAAAAGAATTATTTAAGAAACTTTGCGAAATGAATTGGGATATGGCAGAGCCGGGTATATTATTTTGGGATAATATCACTGGATATAATCTTATGAGTAACACAGAAGATTTTAGGTATGCTGGCACAAATCCGTGCGCAGAGGAACCACTTCCGCCGGGCGGGTCGTGTTTGCTCGGCAGTATTAATCTTAATGCTTTCGTAGATAAAAATAGCAAGACATTTAACTTTGACGAGTTCAAAAATGCAGTAAAAATATCTGTTAGGGCTCTTAACGATGTGCTTGACGAAGGACTGCCACTTCATCCGTTACAGGAACAAAGAGATAGTGTAAGAGATTGGAGACAAATCGGGCTTGGCATTATGGGTATTGCAGATATGCTCATCAATATGGGTATTACATATGGCTCTGGCGAATCAATCAAATTGTGTGATGAGATAGGGTTTGTTATGGCAAATACAGCAATAAAAACTTCTGCAAAACTTGCAAAAGAATATGGTGCGTTCCCGAAATGTAAGACTAATAATATAATCACAACAGACTATTTTATTAATAATACAGATGAAAAGACAAGAGATTTGGTTATGGAGTACGGGCTGAGAAATAGTCAGATACTTACCATAGCACCAACGGGTTCTATTTCTACAATGCTACAAATTAGCGGAGGTATTGAGCCTATATTTGCAAACTATTATACAAGAAAAACAGAATCTCTACATAATGAAACTGTTGAATATAAGGTATACACCCCAATAGTTAAAGATTATATGGACAACCATAATATGACTGACGATAAATACCTTCCTGAGTTTTTTATCACAGCACAAAACCTCGACTATAAAAACAGAGTTGATATGCAGTCCGTATGGCAGAAACATATTGATGCATCAATTTCATCTACAGTAAATCTTCCTCACGAAACAACTATTGAGCAGGTTGAAGAACTTTATTCTTACGCTTGGCAAAATGGATTAAAGGGTATTACGGTTTACCGAGATGGCTGTAAACGAAGTGGTATTCTTACCACAGACAGCACAAAGACTGACGGCAAACCTTTTGAGTTATCAAGAGGTGACATTATAGAGGTCAATGATGATGTAATAGGTAAGAAACGCAAGCTTACTACAGGATGTGGTAGTCTACATTGTTCCGCTTTCTTCGACCCCGCAACAGGAGAACTTCTTGAAACATACTTTAGCAAAGGTTCAACTGGCGGATGCAACAACTTTATGATTGGACTTTCAAGAATGATTTCTCTACTTGCGAGAAGTGGAGTTAACATACATACAATCGTAGAACAACTTAATAGTTGTGGCGTATGCCCATCGTATGCAGTAAGACACGCAACAAAGAAAGATACATCAAAAGGGTCTTGTTGTCCCGTTGCGATAGGGTATGCATTACTTGATATGTACAACGAAATGCAAAATGAAATAAATGACGACTGTGAAAATGATGATATTATAGATGGCAAATCTCCTAAATGCCCAGAATGTGGCGAAAGTTTAACCTTTGAAGGAGGATGTAATATCTGTAAATCTTGCGGTTGGAGCAAATGTGATTAATGAGTTATAAATTTTTTCAAAATAAAGAGTGTGAGTGGTTTCCATGCCACTCCACTCAAAACGAAAAACAATTTTCCTGTTTGATGTGTTTTTGCCCTCTATATAATTATAATGATTGTGGAGGCAATTATAAAGTTCTAAGTAACGGCATAAAAGATTGTAGCGAATGCCTATTGCCACATTACAACTATGATTACATTATAAACAAACTGAATGAGAGGATGGATAACAAGTGAAAAACAATAATTTGTCGCTTACAACAAAAGACATAGTTTTAATCGCACTATCATTATCTGTGATAGAGGTTGCAAAATTTGCATTAGGTTTTGTACCGGGCATTGAAGTAGTGTCATTGTTATTTATTATATATACTCTTTTCTTTGAAAAGAAGATGATTTACGTATTACCTGCGTTCTGTTTGTTAGAGGGTGTCTTGTATGGCTTTGGTCTCTGGTGGTTTATGTATTTGTATATATGGGCGATATTAGTAGGTTTAATATATGTGTTCAGAAATAAAACATCGGTATGGTTTTGGAGTGTTTTGTCAGGTATATATGGATTGTTGTTTGGGTTGTTATGCTGTCCTGTATATTTTGCAACAGGTGGTGTGGCTATGGCTATATCGTGGTGGGTGGCTGGGCTGCCTACAGATATAATTCACGGCATATCAAACTTTACAATATGTCTATTATTATTTAAACCATTAAACAGGGTTTTAAAAATGGCTTAAATAGGGGCTTTTAGAGACAGATTTTGCCAATAAAATCGACATTTTAAAGCAATTTCCAAATATAATACTTAAAACAGGCAGATATCTGCCCGGATATGAAAAACATTATGATGACGTGTTGGGTGTAGAACTTGCTTCACCAAATCAAAGCGCGGAGGTGATAAGTTGAAAATAAAACTTTCAGACGATAAAAAACTGGTGACAGAAATTAAAAAGAAACTAAAAGAATCAGGCGGATACTGTCCGTGCCGACTAACAAAAACAGAGGACACTAAATGCCCTTGCCGTGAGTTTAGAGAGCAAGAAGAACCCGGTGAGTGTCATTGCGGTTTGTACATTAAGGAAAACAAAAATGCAATATGAAGTTGTAGATTCTAAAAATAAAACAATGTTTTATACAACAGACATCAAGTGTATACATACAATCTACGAAATAAACTTAATGTTTTTATCAGGATATAAATTTAAACTTGATGGAAAATTCTTAAATAAAACTAAACTAATTGAGAAATTAAAACAATACAAAGGGAAGGAATTAATATAACATGGAAGAAATAGCAAAATTTGAAAAAGTAAGTTTTGAACAATTTGAAAAAGATGTAAAAAATGTATTTGGTTCTAAGTACAATACCGATTCAATAAAAGAAGCTTACGAAAAAATCGAATTACCCACAAGAGCAACAGCGGGGTCTGCTGGATATGACTTTAAGTGTCCTATGCCAATTAGAATATACAAAGGGAACCCAATAACAGTTCCAACGGGCATAAGAGTTAAAATTCAAGACGGATGGGTGCTAAAATTATATCCACGAAGCGGAATGGGTTTTAAACTTGGAATGAAATTGCTTAACACAGTAGGAATAATAGATAGTGATTATTTTTATTCTGATAACGAAGGACATATCATGGTTCGCCTGACCAATGATACAAATGAGGATAAGATGCTTCGTGTAGAACGTGGTGATGCGTTTATACAGGGTATTTTTACTGAATA